>CATYEP010000046.1 GCA_958405585.1 uncultured Eubacteriales bacterium | reverse complement strand
AGTCAATGGCAAAAACTTTTCAGCGCCCTTGCATACACATACATGCTTTGAGCTTGTTTACTATTATAGTAGCGAGGGTTATTCAAACATCAACGGGAAAAAGTATACCTATAAGCCGCGTGATTTCATTATTATCGAGCCGATGGCTATCCATGACGACCACACATCGGGTGAGACTTCCATCATCTGCATCGGTTTTTATTATGACAATGCAGAATTTTCTTTGAAAACCGGATGTTATAACGATAAAACCGGTAAAATCAGGGAATACCTGGAAATTCTTACCAAAGAAATGTCTGAAAAATCTACGCATTATTCCTTTGTGGCAAATTTGATCGTGAAAGAAATTTTAGTCGAAATTGAACGTTTTGCATCCCCCGCCAATGCTGAAGCAGTCAAACATGAACATATAAAGCAGGCACTTAAATACATTGAGCAATATTATCTCACGGATATAAACCTTGAACAGCTTTCTTCCATTTCAAAATACAGCTATCACCGATTCCGCCATATCTTTAAAGACGTTATGGGCGTTTCTCCTAAACAATATATCTTGTCAAAAAGACTTATTTATGCAAAAAAACAGTTACAAGAAACTGATATCTCCGTTACGGAACTTGCCTATAACAGCGGCTTTGCCTCCACTTCTCAATTTATAAAAATGTTTAAAGAACATTTTAAAATGGCTCCGTCTCAATATCGAAAGCTATATTTGAAAAATTATATCGACGTCAACAACGCGCCCACCACAGAAAAAGAAGTTCCCTGATTTTAAACGTTTCTCTATTTTTTAAAACCTAAATTAATAGAGGCCGTTGCTCTTTGGTACTTAGGATATTACGCTAAAATTTTCAAAAAAACCTCAAAAACGTTTCATTCAACGTTTTTGAGGTTTTTCCTTTATTAAATATTTTTATGAATCAAAGAATCTTTAAACAAGCTTTTCCGTGTCAGACAATGCAAACTGATTCACAACAAGAAAGGCAATATTTTCGAAAAAGTTTTGAATTATGATCAGAACTCAATTCCCTTTCTCGCCATAATTCCATGATCAAACGGGTGCTTGATCTTCTTCATTTCTGTAATATAATCCGCCCGTTCGCACAACTCTTTTGCCGGATTTCGGCCTGTCATGACAATTTCCATTTTTGACCGATCCAAAAAAAACAGTAATTTATCTTTCTCCACAAACCCATGATTGTAGGCGGAAACAATTTCGTCAAAAATAATTACATCCGCGCCATTCTCTTCCGCTTGCTGTACGCTTTCAGAGAATAATTTCATATATGCGGCTCTGCATTCCTGCTTTTCGCGATCGGTCATGTTGGTCACCCGACCATAATATTTCGGCTCAAAAAGCACGGTAATATTATCCGATTTTTTCAAAAAATTTATTTCCGAAGAAACGCCGTTTTTAAAAAACTGAACAAATAAAACCTTTTTACCGCAGCCTGCCGCACGCACAGCCAATCCTGTCGCTGCCGTCGTCTTGCCTTTTCCGTCTCCGCAATAGATATGTATCAAATTATCCGATCCCCTCTTCTATAATTTTTTTCAAAAGATCTGTATTCATGTTCTTTTCAAAAATATCTGCAAGCAATTCGTAATTTTTCTCTTTGTAGCTTCGCGTATCCGTATCTTCCGTATAATCTTTTCCTGTGAGCGCTCTGACGATTGTTGAAACGATTCCTCGCTCATCAAAAATGCCATGAACATATGTCCCGTATACGTTTCCTTTCGAAATAACCGCTTTGTTGTTTTCGGAAATGCCCATGTGAATTTCATAACCTGCATACATCAATCCGTTGAGGGAAGAAAAAATTCCCGATAGTCCCTCGATTCTGCCCCAAACTTCCTGCAGGCATTTTTCTTCTTTAAAAACAGTCCGGACAGGTAAAAGCCCCAGCCCTGCTTCACATCCTCCGCATTCCATACCCGACGGATCTTCAACGGTCTCCCCTAAAATCTGAAAGCCTCCGCAAATGCCGAACACCGGGATTTTGCGATGTGCTGCCGCCACAATTTGTTCCGCAAGGCCGCTCGCCTTTAAAAAGCGCAGATCGCTGATCGTGCTTTTGGTGCCTGGTATGATCAAAAGATCGGGAGACCCGAATTCTTCCGGCTTTTCAATATATCGGACAGAACAATTTTCAGCTCTTTCTAGCGGTGCAAAATCCGTAAAATTGGATATTTTCGGCAAGCGGATAACTGCGATATCCGTTTCGGCTGCTTTTTTACAGGCTAACCGTTCAGATAAACTATCCTCATCGTCAATATCGATCTTAGCATAGGGCATGACTCCCAACACTGGCTTCCCCGACCGTTCCTCCAAAAGTTTTTTTCCTTCTTCAAACAAAGACAAATCGCCGCGGAATTTATTGACGATCAATCCTTTGACCATCTCAAATTGATTTTTTTCCAACAGTGACAGCGTTCCGCACAACTGCGCATAGATTCCGCCCCTGTCTATATCACCCACCAGCAAGACCGGCGCCTTCAACATTTCGGCAAGCCCCATATTGACGAAATCGTTGTTATTCAGGTTCAATTCCACCGGGCTCCCCGCACCTTCGATCACGATCACATCGTTTTCTGCTGCAAGACTTTCATACGCTGAAAGAATTGCGGGAACAAGTTTGCTCTTAAAGCGAAAATATTCCCTTGCCGCCATATTCCCGATCGGTTTTCCCATGACGATAACTTGCGATCCCGTATCTGTCGTAGGTTTCAATAACACCGGATTCATGCGTACATCCGGCAATTTTCCTTAAGCTTCCGCCTGAACCGCCTGCGCTCTGCCCATTTCCGCCCCGTCTGCTGTCACAAAAGAATTCAGCGCCATATTCTGCGATTTGAACGGTGCCACCTTGTATCCTTCCCTGGTCAGATATCGGCATATGGCTGCAGCGGTCATGCTTTTCCCCGCGTTGGACAGTGTTCCCTGTACCATCAACGGTCTTGCTTTCATCTTTTTACCTCTTGCAATGCTTTCAGCAAAATACTGTTTTCTCTGTGCGTTCTGACCGCGATCCTGAAAAATTTTTTATCTTTCCCAGCAACCAATCCTATAAAATCATCGCAGACCCGTATCGCAATGCCTCGCTTGCGTAAACAAACCGCCAAATCTTTCTCTCCTTCAAATAAAAGAAAATTTGCACAGGACGGATACGGCACATACCCCAACTTTTTTAAACCGCTCATCAGGTATTCCCTTTCTTTTTGAATGACAGCCCGCAAACGATTCAGATACTTCGAATCACAGGCGGCGGCGATTCCTGCCGCCTGTGCCAGAACCGATACACTCCACGGCTGTACAAATTCCGAGATTTTTTGCAATGCTTCAGCTTTTCCCATCAGATAACCAAGCCGCACCCCTGCCAATGCATAACTTTTTGTAAATGCCTGCAACACAAAAACATTCTCATAAGAAAGAAGCTCCTTCAATAGATACGGAGCGCCTGTCGTAAAATCGTAAAAACACGCGTCCACAAACAGCGTTGCACCTGCAGCCCTGCAAGATTCGATCAACCCGAAAAGCCGTGATCGGGAAGGTAATATCCCGTCCGGATTGTTCGGCACGCAAACGAATACAGTGTCACTGCTTTTCAAGCGCGTTTCCCCGATATCTTCGTAAACGTACTCAACTTCTCCGTTATATGCTTCAAAAGCGCCGGCATATTCCGTAAACGTAGGAGCCAAAACATAAGCCTTGTCCCCCGCGTGATACGCCGCATAGGCATAGATCAATTCCGCCGCGCCGTTTCCCGCCAATATACACTCTGCAGGGACTCCTTCTTTCGCAGAAATTGCTGCTCGCAATTTCCCGCAATACGGATCAGGATAACGATCCGCATCTTTCAGCGAGGAAACAATCGCGCGACGAACTTTTCTGCTCATCCCCAAAGGACTTACATTGATCGAAAAATCATATCTTGCACAGAGATCTCCTCCGTGCGTATCCCGTAAAAAACGCATACTTCTTCCTCAGACAATAAAAAGCAACAGGCATGCAATCAATGAAAAAACTGCCAAAGCCAAAAACGCCGTCGTATACATCAGACGGTTCGCCCGTACAATATCAAACGGACTGATCTCCTGCAACGGGTCACCGATAAACGGTTTTTTATGCAATACGCCGTGATAGATCGCATCCCCGGCAAGCTGCAGTCCGAGTGCTCCCGCGCAGACGGATTCCGTCTGCGCCGAATTCGGTGATGCGTGTTTCCGTCTGTCTCTTCGATAAATCCTGATCGCATTGCGCGCTCTGTAGCGTAAAATAAAACTCGCCGCTATCATAAACAACGCACTCAGCCTGGACGGTATAAAATTGAAAACATCGTCCGTTCTTGCCGCAACTCTCCCGAAATACAGGTAGCCGTTTTCTTTATATCCTACCATAGAATCCATCGTATTGACGGCTTTATACAAAAAGCCGCCCACAGCTCCGCCTAAAAACAAATAAAACAAAGGAGCAATCACCCCGTCGGAAGTATTTTCCGCAACCGTTTCTACCGCCGCACGGGCTATGCCCTGCTCATCCAGCACACTCGTGTCTCTGCCGACAATCATAGACACCGCATGGCGTGCGCCTTCCGTGTCATTATCCTTCAGCTTCTTATAAACTTTACAGCTTTCTTTCTTCAGGCTGTGCGCCGCCAGAATCTGCCAACAAAAAACCGAAGAAAGCGTAAGATACGCATACTGGTGCAACCAATAACATAAAAACAGCAAACCGAACGGAACCCCGGCCGCTACAATGCATACGATTACAACCAAGAAAGCACCGCCGCTCAATTCACCGCCCGACGTTTTTGGAAATATTTTGCGCAATATTTTTTCCGTTTTTGAGATCAAAAAGCCGATCGCACAGATCGGATGCGGCAAAAATCTCGGATCGCCGATCAGAAGATCGATCAGAAACCCGATCAATATCGAATAAAACGTAAGCCGCAACAATTCTACCATAAAAGCCGCCCCATCGTCAATATACCGTCTTCCCAGACCGCCTCTATACCCTGTCCGTTCGGAAGACTATACTCATAAAAATCTTTCTGTTCCCGATCAAACATCTCTGAAATGGCCATGATCGTCCCGCCATGTACAACAAAAGCCACCGTCTTGTTTGGATCAATTCCGCTCATATATTCACGAAAAGCTTCTGCACAACGTTTTCTGAATTCTTTCGGGTCTTCCCCGCCCGGAAACATATTTTTGCCGTACGACGCTATCCATGCAATGTAATCCGGATCATCGGACAATTCCAGATAATTTTTTCCTTCAAACTTTCCGAAATCACATTCCCGAAAATCGTCTATAACCTGATATCTCCGCCCGGGAAACAACAGTTCCGCTGTCTGTCTGCATCGGAGCATCGGGGATATGACAATCTCATCCGCGGGCGGAACAATCTTTCCTTTCAATGCTAACATACCTTTTTGCGACAAAGGCTGATCCGTCCTTCCGATATAACGCTTTTCTTCATTCCCGGCCGTCAACCCGTGCCGTATCAGATAAATCCGATTCATTTTATCCTCTGCCCGATCCCCGCAAAGACGCGGAATACCTCATCGGCGCGCTTTGCAATCACACATAGAACTTTCCCGACATCGTCCCTGTACTCGCGCTCTTTTTTCTCCAAAGGAACAATTCCCATTCCGACTTCATCACAACTTACGATACAATCACCTGCCGAAAAACGCTCTTCCAATTTTTGCAAAACCGTTTCACTGCCTTGCTCACGGATCAGCTTCTCCAAATGCAAGATCACCGTATTCTCACCGAAACCGCAGTCAAATTCCTCATCGCGGATTCCGAATGTCTCCCGAATAAAATCTTTTTTACCCTGCGATCTCCCTCCGATCACCAAAACGATCATAAAACATATCCTCCGACTGCCGCAGCCAACAGCATGACAACTTCCACGATCTGTACTGTCCACCCCGCAAGATCTCCCGAAATCCCGCCAAATTGCCTGAACATGACTGCTACGCAACACAAATACGCCAACAATCCGCTTATGCAAACAATACATCCAAGCCAGGGGAAAAGCAAAACAGAATACAAAACAGATCCTGTAATCCAGAAAAGTGAAATGATCGTCACCACGACACGGACACCTGCATTCTTGAACGTAGAGACCAGTCCCTCTTTTGCCGTAGGAAAATTAGCGACCGAAAACGCACTCAATCCCCTCGCAAACACAAATGCGGACAAAAAAACGGTATATGTCTGCAAAGTACAGCTCGCCGCGCATCCGAAATACAAAATAAAATATACGGCACACCAAATCACCGCAAAAGCACCCGTATGCGAATCTTTCAGGATCTCCAGCTTCCGTACCCTCGGCTGATGCGATGAAAGTGCATCCGTCGTATCGCAGAAGCCATCCATATGCAGACCGCCTGTGACAGCAATCGGAACAACCGTCATGACGGCTCCGCTCAGAAATACAGGCAAACCCAAATATTCCGACAAATAAAAAAGCCCGAAGCAAACGGCCGCGATCACCGCACCGATCAACGGAAAAAAACATAGAGCATACCGCATATTTTTTTCATTCCAATCTGCCTGCGGAACAGGTATACGGGAATACATCGATACGGCAATCAGAAAACTGTTCCAAACACTTCTCATATCCATTTACCCTTATGCACTACGGGAATACCGTAAACGCTTTCCACCACAAGTTCTGCCTGTCTGCTCAGTTCGCAATTCAATCTCCCGAGCAACCTTCTGTACCGCTCGGTTTCCGCGTCGTATTCCTCACCATCTGAAAAGATTTCATTCGTAACTACAACGACGCTGTTTTTTTCGGAAAGCGTATATATTTCATCCAGTATCAACCTTTCAGGATCCTCATCCCTATCCGAAAACATCGAATTCGCCAGCCGATTGGAAAGGCATTCAAGCAAAATCACCGAATTTGTGATTTGCGTGTTCAAACGCGACGGACATTCTTGCGTAATAAATCCGCGGCCGGCACGCTGTTTCCTGTGCTTTTCCACGCGCAGCTCTCCTTCCCGATCCCAGACCCGCATCGTTGCATAATAATAAAGCCCGCCGCTTTTCTTTTCGCTTTTATTCCACAAATTTACGGCATATTTTTCAGCAAGCTCAGATTTTCCGCTGCCGCTTCCGCCGCTGAAAACACAGATCATAAAGGTTTATACTCCTCAATTGCCGTCTGCGAAAAACACAGCATCTCATGAAATACTGCATACGCCATATCTAAAAGAGGCATGAGCGCCACCGCGCCGGTACCTTCCCCCAGTGCCATTTTTGCCTGAATCGGTGCCGTCAAACCCAATTCCGAAAAAACATGCCGTGCCGCAGGTTCACCGGACATGTGACTCGCTACCATATATTTTTTGCTTTCCGGACACAACCTGACGGCACACAATGCCGCGACGGATGAAATAACCCCGTCGATCAGTATCGGGACGCCGACTTCCGCTCCGCCGATAAATGCTCCGCACATGCCCGCAATATCCAGCCCGCCCACCTTGGACAAAACATCGATCGCATCGTGAGGATCAGGTCTTAATCGTTCGATCGACTCACGGATCACCCGCACTTTTTTCACAAGGCCAGCATCCGATAAGCCCGCTCCCTTTCCCGTCAGTTTTTCAGGTTCCTGTCCCAAAAGCACACTTGCGACGGCGCTGGTCGTCGTTGTATTCCCGATCCCCATTTCACCCGTAGCAAAAAGATCGTACCCTCGCTCGGCATACTCACGCACAAGCATTCTTCCGACATCGATCGCCTGTTCGCATTGCCCGCGCGTCATGGCCGCTTCCCTGTAAAAATTCTTTGTTCCGCGCATGACATGACAATCCCGAACACCCTCAGCACCTTTCAGCATTCCTATATCTATGGGTATTACGTCTGCATGTGCTATTTTTGACATTTTGCAGACCGTCGCATCGCCTTTGGACATATTCTCCGCCACAACGGCAGTTACGTCGCTGCCCGTCTGCGTCACACCTTCTTCCACAACCCCGTTATCCGCACAAAATACGAGTACGCAGCGCTTTTGAAGGTCTCGCTTTCCCGGCATGCCCTCCATACGGCTGACTATATCTTCAAACACACCCATGCCATGCAACGGCTTTGCCAGCGAGTCCCAACGCCGAAGCGCCTTTTCGTATTTTTCTGCGTCGTATTCTCTTGCCTGATATGCCATACTCTCCCCCTCAGCCGCGCTGTACGATCGAATATAAAATCGCGTTGCAGATCGCCGCGGCAACATTCGAACCGCCTTTTCTGCCTCTTGCCACGATATACGGGATCGTACTGCCGCAAAGCATTTCTTTGCTTTCGGTCACATTGACAAATCCGACCGGTACGCCGATCACGGCAACCGGATCCGTTTTTCCCTCCCGCACACACCGAAGAAGCGACAAAATTGCAGTCGGCGCATTTCCGATCGCGAAAACGCACGGCCCCGGCAAAGCCGCCGCACGTTCCATCGCCGCCGCCGCACGCGTTATGCCCCGCTCTTTTGCTACCCGCGCGACTTCATTATCGGCGATAAAACAATGTATGTTTATCCCCGACTTTGCCATCATGGTATCCGTTACGATATTACATCCGTGCAAAAAAGCATCTTGTAAAATCGGCACAACTTTTTCCGAAAAAACAAGATTATCGGCGTAATCAAAATCCGCTGTACAGTGTATTACCCTTTTTACGATCTCTTCCGTTCCCGGTATCAGTTTCTTATTCCCCAGTTCACGGCTGATGATCTGAAAACTCTGTTTCTCAATTTCCATCGGTTGCATTACGTTCCCTCTTCCTTTTCAGGCACTGTCTGTAAAATTGCTCTGCACAATGCAAGTTGCTGAAAAAATGTATGTGCGGAAACCCTGCAGACAAAAATTCATCTGCCTCTCCGCAATCATATGCCACATCCCGACGCTTAGCCGAAAAAACATTCCCGTTTTGCGTACAGTCATAATAATGAAATTCGTGCGCACGCAGTTTGTCGCCCTTTTTTGCGATCAGGCAATCACGCTTTGCTTCCAACTCTACATACCCGAACCGTACCGGCTTGTTCTTATTCGTACATTCACCGCTCAACACACCCGCCATCGCTTTTCCGTCCAGTATGCGGTTCAGATACATAAAACCGCCGCATTCTGCAAAAATCGGGATTCTGTCCAGCGCGGCCTTACGCAGGCTCTCTTTCATCGTTTCATTGCCGCTTAAAACGTCTGCATATAATTCAGGATACCCTCCGCCCAGATAAATACAATCCGCCTGCGGCACTCCGGAATCATGCAAAGGAGAAAAATCTACGATTTCTGCCCCCATTTTCTGTAAAAGCATCAGATTTTCTTTGTAGTAAAAACAGAAAGCCTCATCCCTCGCCACCGCAATGCGGATGGGTTCCAACCTTGAAATCTGGGGAACCTTGAACCGAAGCGGCTCCGCACTTTGCGACAAAGCGAGCAGACCTTCCAGATCAATGGTTTTTTCAGCCTGCTCTGCAAGATACTGCATCATTTCACGAATGCAAACAATTTCGCCTGCAGTGACAAGCCCCAAGTGTCTGCTCTTCAGAATGTATTTCTCAGGCAATACAGGAAAATACCCGTACAATTTTGCGCGCTCGTCTTTCCAGTTCGCGCAAATCCCCTTGTATGTCCTTTCCGTGACACGATTCAGAATAAATCCGCTGATCCTGCTCTTTTCTTTAAAATTGAGAAATCCCTGCATGATCGCAAGCACTGAGTTTGCGCTGCCTTTAGCATCGATCACAAGCACGGTAGGAATATCCAGCCTGCACGCCACATCGTACGCGCTGTACTTTGAAGTAAACGCCATACCGTCATAATACCCCATGGCTCCTTCCGCAAGATTGATTTCGCCCGCATTCTCTGCCATAACATATGGCAGCCAATCCTCGCAAAAATACGGATCGAGATTGGAAGACGGAGCTTGCATGATCGCCGCATGAAACATGGGATCAATATAATCCGGCCCGCATTTGAACGCTGCCACGTTCAGGCGGCGATTCTTTAACGCCTGCAAAACCGAACAGAATATCGTCGTCTTCCCGCAACCGCTGTTTGTCCCGCTGATCAAAAGCCTGGGTAATCTCTTTTCCATATCATATCTCCGAAATGTCCGTAATAACCGACAACGACGACTCTTTCGCAAACCCGATAAGTTCCGCACACTTTTCGTTGCACGCACCAAACGAATGCGCAGCAACGTATATCTTTTTAGCTTTCAATGCCGCCTCTTTTGCCCGCAGAATATCTTTGTTGTTCACGACGGAAAATGCAGGGACCGAAATCACCGATTCCGCCAGCGACTCCGCAACCTGAAAATCAACATCGTTTTCACTCAGGATCCCTGTACTGAACGCGATCCCTTTCCGCTGCAGCGCCCGATAAACAGGGATCCCTGTCCCCCCGCCCGCAAGGACAAAAACCTGACTCTCTCCCAAAGGCTTTTCAAGCTCAACGCTTCCAAATAAAAGATTATAGGATCCCGTTTCCAATCCGTACAACTTTTTGATTTCATCACCGCTGAATATTTCTTCCGGTGTACCCGTTTTGGAAATCTTATCTCCGTCCACACAGATGATCTTATCCGAAATTTTTGCGGCAAGATCAATTTCATGCAATGACAGTATGACCGACATTTTCCGCGTAACCGCAAGCCTGCGCAATATTCCCAAAAGTTCAATTTTATAGCGGATGTCCAGAAATGATGTAGGTTCATCCAAAACCATGATCTGCGGCTGCTGACAAATCGCACGTGCAAGAAGGATCCTCTGTTTCTGCCCGTCCGAAACGTCCGAAAATAATTTTTCCGACAGGCTTTCCCCGCCGACCATCCGTATGCTCTCCTCGACGATCCGCTCATCTTCTTCCTTCAGCTTCCCGAAAAAATTCGTGTAAGGATATCTGCCTGCTTCCACAATTTCACGGCAAGTCATCCGATCTGTTTTGATACGCTCCGTCAAAACAACCGAAAATTTCGTGGCAAAATCTTTATAAGAAAGTGACTTTACGTCCGATCCGTTCACATAAACCGCACCGCCCAGCGTTTCCAGATGACGGGTCAGACTTTTCAAAATAGTAGACTTCCCTGCCCCGTTTCGTCCGATCAGCGTTATGATCTCCCCGGCTCCGATCTCCAGATCGATGCCGCCGATCAGAATTTTCTTATTATACCCAACGCAGAGCTTTTGCGTCGATAAATACTGCATTACTATCCCCCCCGCCGCTTCGACAAAAGCATCGCAATGACAACAGGCGCACCGAATACGGCCGTTACCGTTCCGATCGCCAGTTCCGTCGGCGCACAAACTGTGCGGGCTATCAGATCGCATACCAGACAAAATACCGCTCCCATCAAAAACGTTCCCGGCAATATGACGGAAGGCTTGGATGTCGAAAACATCATTTTCGTAAGATGCGGCACTGCGATCCCTACAAAACTGATCGGCCCCGCGTATGCGACAACGCACGCAGATAAAATACTGGAAAGAAGGATCAACAGCACACGAAACAATTTTACATTCATGCCCATGCTCTGCGCGTACCCTTCCCCCATCCGAAACGCCGAAATCGGTTTGATCAGCAGAAGCGTTCCCGCAAATGCACAGAGCACAAATCCGGCAATCACCGCAACATCGTCCCAATCCTTTCCCGAAAAACTGCCCATCGACCAATATGTAAGATTGACGATCTCCTCATCTTTCGCAAACGTTATAATAAGATCGGTGATCGCTGAACAAATATAGCCGATCATAATGCCGATGATAAGCAAGATAGCCATATTTTTCGTTTTTCCTGCACAAAGCAAGACAAACCCCATCGAAATCAACGACCCGATAAAAGATGCCACAACCATGCTGACGCCGCTGAGCCCGCC
>CATYEP010000045.1 GCA_958405585.1 uncultured Eubacteriales bacterium | reverse complement strand
GATCCGGGTACGATGAGTCCTTATCAACACGGCGAAGTGTTTGTAACGGACGACGGCGCGGAAACGGATCTTGACCTCGGGCATTACGAACGGTTCATTGACGAAAATCTCAATAAGTTTTCAAACCTGACGACCGGAAAAGTTTATTGGAATGTTCTGAACAAGGAAAGAAACGGCGAATATCTCGGCCAGACGGTGCAGGTGATTCCGCACATTACGGGCGAGATCAAATCTTTTATTTATAACGTCGGAAAACAGAGCAATGCGGATATCGTCATCACCGAGATCGGCGGAACGATCGGTGACATTGAAAGTCAGCCTTTCATTGAGGCGATCCGACAGGTATCGATGGAAGCGGGCCGCGGAAACTGCTGTTTCATACACGTGACGCTGGTGCCGTATATTTCGGGTTCCTGTGAATTTAAATCCAAACCGACCCAGCACTCCGTCAAAGAACTTCAGGGTATGGGCATAGCACCTGACATCATCGTTGCTCGTGTGGATGCACCGCTTCCCGACGAGATCAAGAAGAAAATTGCCATGTTCTGCAATGTGGATTCCGATTGCGTCATAGAGAACAGGACACTTCCGCTTTTGTATGAAGCTCCCGTGATGTTGGAGCGGGAAAATCTTTCTTCGATCGTATGCAGAAAACTCGGATTGAAAGAAAACACGATCGATCTTACGGAATGGAAGAAGATGCTTTTGCGTGCGGAAAATTGCGACGAGACGGTGCATATAGCATTGTGCGGAAAGTATGTGCAGCTGCATGACGCATATCTTTCGGTTGCGGAAGCGCTGGCGCATGCAGGCTTTGAAAATGCAGCGAAAGTGGAGATCGAATGGGTAGACAGTGAAGTTTTGAATGAAGAGAACACGGCGCGGATTTTAGACGGGGTAGACGGTGTTCTCGTGCCGGGCGGATTCGGCGGCAGAGGTGTGGAAGGAAAGATCTGTGCGGCGAAGTATGCAAGGGAAAACAATATCCCGTACCTCGGTATTTGCTTAGGAATGCAGATTGCGGTCATTGAATTTGCCAGGGACGTATTGGGACTTGCAGACGCCAACTCTTCCGAATTTGATCCGGAAGGACAGCACTCGGTCATCGATCTTATGCCCGATCAGCTGGGTGTAAAGATGGGTGGCACGATGCGTTTGGGTGCGTACCCGTGCAAAGTGAAAAAAGGCACGAAAATGTATGCCGCATACAAACAGGACAATATTTCCGAGCGGCATCGCCATCGTTTTGAATTTAATAACGATTATCGCGACGCGATGCAAAAGAGCGGAATGGAGATCTGCGGAACGTCGCCCGACGGCAAACTCGTGGAAGCGGTGGAGATCCCCGCGAACGACTTTTTCATAGGGGTGCAGTTTCATCCGGAATTCAAGTCGCGGCCCAATGCGGCGCATCCGCTGTTCCGCGAATTTATCGCGGCGGCAGTGCGGTTTTCGAAGAAAAAGAAGAACGTATAAGCAATTTTTGAACGAAACGAACGGAGAGAGCAGAAATGAAACTGAACCGCAATTATCTGAATTTAGAAGAGAGTTACTTGTTTTCCACGGTTGCGCATAAAGTGAGCGCATTTTCGGCGGCGCATCCCGATGCGAAAGTACTGCGCATGGGGATCGGCGACGTAACGCTTCCGCTGGCGCCTGCCGTAGTGGATGCTATGCAGAAAGCGGTGTCGGAACTGGGGAAGAAAGAGACGTTTCGCGGTTACGGGCCTGAACAAGGTTACGATTTTCTGCGGGAAAGCATACAAGGATATTATGGGCGGCGCGGCATTGCGCTGAATGCGAACGAGATATTTATTTCGGACGGTGCAAAGAGCGATCTGGGAAATATTCTGGATATATTTGATACGGACAATACGGTTCTGATACCGGATCCTGTCTATCCTGTGTATGTGGATACGAACGTCATGGCGGGGAGGAAGATCGTTTTTGCCGATGCCAATGCGGAAAACGGATTTCTGCCTATGCCGGATGATTCTGTGAATGCGGACATCATCTATATCTGTTCGCCCAACAATCCGACGGGAGCGGCGTATTCGGCAGAGCAGTTGCAGGCATGGGTGGATTATGCCCGTGCGCACGGCGCCGTCATTCTTTATGATGCGGCATATGAATGTTTTGTTTCGGAAAAAGGACTTGCACGCAGCATTTATGAAACGAAGGGCGCCAAAGAATGCGCCATCGAATTTTGTTCTTTTTCCAAAACGGCGGGATTCACGGGTACGCGGTGCGGCTACACGGTGGTGCCGAATGATCTGAAATTTGACGGCATTTCCTGTAATAAACTTTGGCTTCGCCGTCAGACGACCAAATTTAACGGTGTGCCGTACATTGTACAGCGCGGCGCGGCGGCCGTGTTTACGGAAGAGGGCGAGAAACAGATCGGTGAAAACCTTGCGGTTTACCGTCGGAATGCTAAAAGACTGTGCGATTGCATGGACGAACTGGGCGTATTCTATACGGGCGGAAAAAATTCTCCGTATGTATGGTTCCGCTGTCCCGGTTTTTCAGACAGCTGGCAGTTCTTTGATTATCTTCTGGAAAAGGCGAACGTTGTCGGTACGCCCGGTTGCGGATTCGGCAAAAACGGGCAGGGATTTTTCCGCCTGACTGCGTTCGGGAGCGAAGAAACGACGATCGAAGCAGTGGAGCGCATCAAAAATCTGCTGAAAAAATAACTTTCGAATGTCTTAAAATTAAAAACGAAGGGAGCAGCGCAAAATGCGCCGCTCCCTTCGTTTTTAAGGACGAAAAGAATTTAAGGAAAAAATGAGTTTAAGGAAGAAAAGGGTTTAAGGAAGAAAAATTGTTTAAGGAAGAAGGCAGGCGGCGCTTTTTTGCTCCGCCTGCCTTCTCTGTATTAAATTCAGCTTAACAATGGCAAAATAACATATTCATGCAGGGCCAGTACGGCTATTCCTGCAAGAAAGGTGATGATGATGCTGAGAATGTCGTATTTTTTCAGTCGGAAAGATCGCCGATAAATGAAATAGGCAACCAGACTGTAAATAAGGATCGTGATCAGGTAAGCGATCGAATCAGGTTGCGATGGATCAATGGTAAGGATGAGAAAAAATACACTCCACGGTATGAGTGTTTTGTAGCCGAAAAATGAATCGGAAATTTGTCCTGCGTTTTCAGCTTTGTGTTTGTTTGCGGTATAAAACAGTCCGAAATATGCCGCGGCACTTTCAATAAAGATAAGGATAAAGCTAAACAGTTTGCTTGCATCCATATCGAATGCTGAGCTGCGGTTCAGGATCAGATTGTCATAATTGTTAAACAGATAGGATATAGGACTGAAGGGGAAATAATTGAGCGCGTTTCGTATAAAATAGGGGGTATAACGGTAAAAATTGCTGTCTATATACAGGCACGGCATCAGGAGTGCTAAGTTCAGAGCAAAGATAAATATGATACCGTCGCGCACGGTGTTTGCACGGGTAAAACAGAAAGAATTAAAACCGAACAGGCATATTGCCGCAGGCAGGGAGGCAAAATAGAGAGGTATATACCACACAATATCCAGCAGACTTTGGCTGCACGCTATTGTAATAAATCCCAGCCAATAGGAGACTGTATAGGGGATCAGGATCAGGGCGAGCCCGCCGATCAGCCGTACGAACATGAGTGTGTTCCGCTTGATGGGGAGTGCATACCATAGGTCAGTACTGCGTCGGTTCATACGGTAGGAGAACTGCATGACAGCAACTATATAGCAAAGTATACATAGAATAGTTCCCGGTAAAAACACAAACGACGTTTCAGCATATTTTCCGTAATTGGGGGAGTAATGACTCAAGTTTCCCGAATATTCCGTCGTGAGAACCGTCACCACAAAGAGGACAGAAGCAATTGCGGTAAAAATACACAGAGGCAGGAACAGTCGTTTCAGTTCATAGACAAGCGATTTTTTCATATGCTTTTCCTCCCTTGTTCTGTTTCGATAAGGAAGTACTCTTCAAAGTCGACGGGGATCTCTTCGATAAAAAGCGGTTCGAGTTGTGCGATCTCTTCGCGTATTTTTTCGGGGTCGCTGCGGACGATAAACTGCACAACGCGGCCCGTGCTTTCGAATTTGATGCAATCGACAGGGAAATCGGTGCGCGCAACGATGCGGTTGAATGCCGCCTGGTATTTATGGACAGTATCCAGATGTTCCGAAAGATTGCCGCTTTCCAGGACGGAACCGTTTCCTATCAGGGCAAAATCGGTACAGATATCCGAAAGCTCGCGCAGGGAATGGGAGGCGATGATGGTCGTACAACCGTTTTGTTTGCCCAGTTCTGCAAGCGCACATTTGAAAGAATGACGCGCATTCGGATCCAGTCCGTCAAACGCCTCATCCAGGAGCATATATTTCGGATGCGAGGCGAGTGCCAAAGATACAAACATCTGCCGTTTCATGCCTTTGGAGAAATTGTGGATCGGCGTATTAACGCTCAGAGAAAAATTATCGCACCATCTGTGGAAAAGAGAATTGTCAAAGTCGTAATATGTTTTGTACAGCTCCGCCAAATATTTCCCTGATGTGTTTATGGTGTAATAGGGATCATCCGGAAGAAAAAATAATTTCTTTTTTATGTTTTCGTTTTCGTAAACATTCTGCCCGTCGTAGAGAATTTCGCCCGAATCGGCTTTCAAAACGCCTGCCAGCATACGCAGGAGCGTCGATTTTCCCGCGCCGTTTACTCCGACCATCCCGTACACGCATCCATCGGGAACGGTAAGGTTTAAGTCGTGTAAAATCATATGTTTTCCGTAAGACTTTTTAAGATTTCGAATTTCAATCATCGTTTTCCCCGTTTTTAACAATATTTCGGCAGCCGTTCTGTTTTTATCGGTTCGCAACCGACGCCAGCCATAGCGCGGATCTCTGTTTTACCACGCGTTTTTAACTGTGTTCATGTACGTATGAATTATAACAGGCAACGTATGGTTTGTCAATAGAGGAAACGAAATAGCAGGCTTGCATAAGGAAATGTCAAAGCGCGAATGGCGTGACCTGTTTTGCGTATTGCGTTTGATAGTTTGCATAGATAGTCTGCGGGTGATCCTATGGAAAACCCGATCGAAAACAAAGCACAAAATCAATGGATTCGAATTTGCAAATTGTTGCAGTTTTTTTGCGACAGGATAATGAAAGCCCGTTCGCGTCAAAATATTTGGCGCGAACGGGCTTTGAAACAGGACATAAAAAATTCAGACAGCACAGTTTTGTTTAGTCGGGGATTGTTTATTGCCTTTGATCGGTCGGGATAGGCTTTTGTTTTTGTGTTTCGGGGAAAAGTTGTTTGATGAGTTGATTGACGTACTGTACGGGAACAAGTTGTATCTTATCCTCGAATTTTTTTACGCTTTTAAAGTTTTTGGAAGGGAAAATGACGCGTTTGAATCCCATTTTGATACATTCGTTGACGCGTTTTTCCGCAAACGTAACGCCGCGCACTTCTCCCGTTAATCCCACTTCGCCAAAGACAGCGGTATATTTATCGATGGGTTCATTGCGGTAACCGCCGGCGAGGGCGGCGCATATGGCGAGATCGACGGCGGGTTCGTTCAGGCGGATACCGCCCATTGCGTTGAGATAAACGTCCTGATTGAAGAAAGGGAGTCCGCACCGCTTTTCCAGAACGGCGATCAGCAGGACGAGTTTATTGTAATCGATGCCGAGCGGCATGCGGCGGGGGAGTCCGTAAGCGGTTTTAGCCATGAGAGTCTGAATTTCGACCATCATGCAGCGGTTGCCCGTTTCGGAAGGCGTTACGCAGCTTCCTGCGGCTTCTCCGCGGCTTTCGGAAAGAAATATCCCCGAATAATCGGAAACGCCGTAAATTCCTTCGCCCGTCATTTCGAATACGCCCACTTCCTGTACGGAACCGAAGCGGTTTTTATAGGCGCGCAGAATTTTGAAGTTTTCTTCGCGTTCGCCTTCGAAATACAGAACGGTGTCCATGATGTGTTCGAGCACTTTCGGGCCTGCAAGCGCGCCTTCTTTGGTAACGTGACCGACAATGAAAAAAGTAATGTTGCGGCTCTTTGCGATGCGTTGGAGTTTGCCCGCGCATTCGCGCACCTGTCCCACCGAACCTGCGGCGGAGGACATTTCGCTCGTATACACGGCCTGAATGGAATCGATGACGACAAATTTTTCATCTGTGATCGATTCTTCTATGTCTTCCAGACACGTTTCGTTGAGCAATAGTAAGTTGGAAGAATCCAGCTTCAGGCGCGAACAGCGCATTTTCACCTGTGAACAGCTTTCTTCGGCGGAAACGTATAAAACTTTCTGCGTTTTGGAAAGATGTGCGGAAACTTCGGTGAGCAGTGTGCTTTTTCCGATCCCGGGATCGCCGCCGATCAGGACGAGCGAACCGGGCACGATCCCTCCGCCCAGAACGTTGTCCAGTTCTGAAATACCCGAAGAGATACGTTCATATTTTTCTTCCTGTACGAGCGACAGGGGAACGGGTTTATTGAAATTTGCCGAACGTTCGCGCTTTGCCGCTTTCGGTGCAGGAACGGCGGTTTCGGAGATTTCCTCTACGAGCGTTCCGAATTTTCCGCAGGAAGGGCACCTGCCTAACCATTGCGGGCTCATTGCTCCGCATTCGGAGCAAACATATACAGATTTTGATTTAGCCAAAGTCAGTCCTCCTTTGCAGAAAATTTGGTCATATCCTTTAACGGGGCAGCAATGTCGCGGTGAAGATCGCTTTCCGAACTATAAAAGCTTAGCAGGTTTTCCGTTTTTTTTCAATAATAACTCTGCTTATATGCCTCATAGGTCAAAGATTGAATGACGTATGAAAAAGTACCGTCATTTTTGCGGCGGTAGACGAAGATGCGTTTCATTCGCGTCGGCATATAGCCGCAGGATGTCGGCAGTATCGTCGACATACCATGAAAACAGAGAGATCTTTTGCATGATTTCAGTCTTTGGTTCGAAGCAACACATTTGCAGTCACGGTAATGCCTTCGCCGCGGCCGAGGTATCCGAGTCCCTCGTTCGTGCCTGCCGAAATTCCGATGTTTCGTTCCGAAATTTGCAGTACGTGTGCAAGATTTTGTTTCATTTGTGGAATATACGATGCAAGTTTCGGCTTTTGTGCCACGATCGCCGCAGAGATATTTCCGACGGCAAAGCCTTCTTTTTTTATGAGCTCTTTCACGTTTGCAAGCAGAATAAGGCTGTCCGCGCCCTTGTATTGCGGGTCGGTGTCGGGGAAGTAATGCCCGATGTCAAAAAGCCCTGCGGCGGAAAGAAGTGCGTCCATGACCGCATGGACGAGCACGTCGCCGTCGCTGTGCGCAAGAAGCTGGCGTTCCGACGGGATCTTCACGCCGCCGAGTGTGATATGGTCGCCCGATGTTCCGAAAGCATGGGTGTCAATGCCGACCCCCGTGCGAAATTGTGCCATGCAGAAGTCCTCCCGAAAGGTCAGTTTGATGTTGGTTCTTTCACCCGTAAAGAGCCGCGGCGGTGCGATGTATTTGGCGAATACACCCGCGTCGTCGGTAAAGACGTCCTGCGGGGTGATCTTTCGGTATGCCGCAAGCAGCTGCGGGAATGAAAAGCCCTGCGGGGTCTGTACAAGGAAAGTACTTTCCCTGTCGAGCTTTCCGCAGACCATGCCGTTTGATGCGGACACCAACGTATCGGTGCAGGGCAGGGAGCAGACGGCGCTTCCGAACGCGCGCATCGTCTCGATGCAGTCACGGATGACCTTTGCGGAAACAAACGGGCGCGCCGCGTCGTGGATGAGCACGTAATCGGGCGGTGTCTGTTCTTTTGCAAGGTGTTCCAGTGCGTTTTTGACCGATTCCGTGCGCGTGGCGCCTCCGCATACCAGGGAAATGCCCGGAATGTCGGAAAGAAGCGCGGAAATTTGCGCACGGTCACATTCGCGGATGCAGACGCAGATCCTTTCGATTTGTTCATCTTCGGCAAAAGCGGATACCGTGCGCCGCAATACGGGGATCCCGTCGTATTTTTGTAAAACTTTATTTTGTTCAAAGCCCGTGCGGCTGCCTGAGCCTGCCGCAGGGATCACGGCACAGATCTTCATGCTTCTTCGCCGTCCGAAATGATTTCGTAAAGCGTCGCAGCCTCTTCCTTTTTGACCGTTTCCTTGAGCGCAAGGACGCGGAATTTAAGAGATCCTGCGGCAAATTTCAGTTCGACTTCGTCGCCGATTTTTAAATTGTAGGCGGGTTTGACGTCCTTCCCGTTGACACTCACTTTTCCCGCTTTGCACGCATCGCCCGCCACAGTGCGGCGCTTTAAAATGCGCGAAACTTTTAAAAATTTGTCGATTCTCATGGTTTTCTCCTCGTCAAAGCGGCGCGTTTTCCGGATCATGCTTTGAGCGGTAAGGCCAATGCGATGAGTCGTTTTCCGCAAACTTTTGTAATAAAAGCGCGATTTTTGTCGGCTCCGGAAAAAAATCGGAAAAACACGTAAAAAAGCGTTTGACAAAATTTTTGGTTTTTTATATAATATTAAACTGTATCATTATGGAGTATAATGTGCTTTTTGCCCTTTTTCGGGGTAAAGAGGAAGCAAAAACGGAGCGATGCAGCGCCTTTGCGCATTTCTTTTCTATAATAATGTATAGGAAAGAACATTGCGAGGATGTTTTTCGTCTGCTCAAAGCATTATACCGCAAAATTCCACAGTTGTAAAGAGGCGGAGGATAAATGAGCGAAAAAATTTTTTTCGCGTCTGCCGGATAGCCGCGGTGTTTTCGCGTACCATGGAACGAAAATTTTTAGGAGCGTGTGTTTGATGAATTTACCCATTCAAAAGTACGGCAAGACGGAGAGAAGGAAGTTCGGTAAGATCAATGAGGTGATCGACATTCCCGATCTCGTCGAGATTCAGAAAGAATCGTACAGAACGTTCATCGAAGAAGGCATCGGCGAAGTTTTTGACGATTTTTCGCCCATTACCGACCATGCCGATCACTTCGAACTGTATTTTCTCGACCATGAATTCGGCAACAAGCCCAAATACGATGAGAAAGAATGCCGCAACCGCGATGCTACGTACGCATTGCCTTTGCGCGTGAAAGTGCGCCTTGTCAACAAGGTCAAGGAAGAGGTGATCGACCAGGACGTGTTCATGGGGGATTTCCCTCTGATGACGGACAACGGCTCGTTCATTATCAACGGCGCGGAGCGCGTTATCGTATCGCAGCTCGTCCGTTCGCCCGGTGCTTATAACGAATCGGAAAAGGACAAGTCCGGCCGTGAGATGTTCAAGACGACCGTGATCCCGAACCGCGGGGCATGGCTGGAATTTGAACAGGATTCGCAGGGTGTCATGTGGGTACACGTAGACCGTAAACGCAAGATCTGTGCTACGGTGCTTTTGCGTGCACTTGGTTTCGGTTCGGATGTCGCCATCCGCGAAATTTTCGGCGACGATGAACGCATGATCAATGCGACCATTGAAAAGGACACCGCCAAGAGCGAACAGGACGGCTTGATCGAATTGTACCGCCGCCTGCGTCCCGGCGAAGTGCCGACGGACGATTCCGTGCGCCAGCACCTGCATAACCTTTTCTTTGATCCGCGCCGCTATGACGTCGTCAAAGTAGGGCGTTATAAATTCAATAAAAAACTGAACGTTGCGTACCGTCTGCCCGGCTGCATTTCGGCGCAGGATATTTTCAATCCCGAAACGGGCGAGATCATCGTTTCCAAGGAAGAGAAGATCAGCGAAGCGAAGGCGCGCGAGATCCAGAACGCGGGCGTGAACGTGGTGGAAGTGTTCGTTTCCGACGAAAAGGCGGGGCGCATCAAGCACCGCATCATCGGGAACAATACGGTAGATTTTTCCGCCGTATCCGATAAGAACCCGAAGTCCTTCGGGCTTCTTCCCACCATTTACTATCCGAACTTCGTGTTCTCGAAAGAGATCGCGGCGGCGTGCGACAATGCCGACATCGAGACGGTTGCCGAGCATTATCTTGACCGCATCAACGCCGTGTACTTCACGGTGGAAACGAAAAAGACGGACGACGAGAAAGCGGAAGAACGCAAGAACCGTGAAAAACGGCATGAAAACCGCATCAAATTTGTTGCAGCGTGCAAACTTTTCCATGAAATTCTCAACCGCGACGAAGTGAGCATTTCAGCTGATGAAAAGAAGATCATGCGTCCGCTGGTAGAAAAACTCAATCACAGACATATTACGGTAGACGATGTCATCGCAGCAGTTTCGACCAACCTAGACCTGCGCTACGGCATCGGTACGATTGATAATATTGACCACTTGGGCAACCGCCGCGTGCGCAGTGTCGGCGAATTGCTGCAGAACCAGCTTCGCGTCGGTATCGCGCGTCTGGAGCGTCTGATCAAAGAGCGCATGGGCACGCAGGATCCGAACGAAGTGACGCCTTCGGGACTCATCAACGTGCGTCCCGTATCGGCGGTGATCCGTGAATTTTTCGGATCTTCCCAGCTGTCGCAGTTTATGGATCAGACCAACCCGATCGCAGAACTCACGCACAAACGTAAGCTTTCCGCGCTCGGTCCCGGAGGCTTGAACCGCGACCGCGCTACGTTCGACGTCCGCGACGTGCACCACAGCCATTACGGCCGTATGTGCCCGATCGAGACGCCGGAAGGTCAGAACATCGGTCTGATTTCTTCGCTCGCAACGTTTGCGAAAGTGAACGAATACGGCTTTATCATGAGCCCGTACCGCAGAGTGCATAAAGAAGGTCACGACGAACACGGCCGTCCCACGATCATCCGCGTTACGGACGAAGTGGATTATCTGACCGCAGATGAAGAAGATAAATATGTCGTTGCACAGGCGAACGAACCGCTCAATCCGGACGGATCGTTTGTAAATGATCGTGTATCCTGCCGCCGTCAGGCGGAGATCACGCAGCTGCCGCGCGACATGATCGACTATATGGACGTATCGCCGAAACAGCTTGTTTCGGTGGCAACGGCGCTCATTCCGTTCTTGGAAAACGACGATACGAACCGTGCGCTGATGGGTTCGAACATGCAACGTCAGGCGGTTCCTCTGCTCAAGACGGAAAGCCCGATCGTGGCGACGGGTATCGAAGCGGCGATCGCGCGCGACTCGGGCGTCATGGTCAAGGCGAAAGAAGCGGGCGTGGCGATCGGCGTCGCATCCGATTTGATCCGCATCCGCCGCGACGACGGAATTGTGGATGAATACAGACTGAAAAAGTTTGAGCGTTCCAACCAGGGTACCTGCCTGAACCAGCGCCCGATCATCAACACGGGTGACCGCGTGGAAAAGGGCGAGATCATTGCGGACGGCCCGTCCACGAACAACGGTGAGCTTGCGCTCGGCAAGAACATTCTCATCGGCTTCATGGAATGGGAAGGTTACAACTACGAAGACGCGATCCTGATTTCCGAAAAACTCGTGCGCGAAGACGTGTTTACGTCCGTGCATATCGAAGAGCATGAAACGGAAGCGCGCGACACGAAACTCGGCGAAGAAGAGATCACGCGCGATATCCCGAACGTCGGTGACGACGCTTTGAAAGATCTGGACGAAGACGGCATTATCCGCGTGGGTGCGGAAGTGGGAAGCGGCGATATCCTCGTCGGTAAAGTGACTCCGAAGGGCGAAGCGGAGCTGACCCCCGAAGAACGCCTTCTGCGCGCTATTTTCGGCGAAAAGGCGAGGGAAGTGCGCGATACGTCTTTGCGCGTGCCGCACGGCGAAGGCGGTATCGTTGTGGACGTCAAGATCTTCACGAGAGAAAACAAAGACGAACTTTCTCCGGGCGTGAACAAACTCGTCCGTGTCTATATCGCACAGAAACGTAAGATCTCTGTCGGCGATAAGATGGCGGGACGTCATGGTAATAAAGGTGTTATTTCGCGCATTCTGCCGGAGAGCGATATGCCGTTCATGGCAGACGGTACGCCGATGCAGATCGTTCTGAACCCTCTGGGCGTTCCTTCCCGAATGAACATCGGGCAGGTCTTGGAAGTACACTTGGGGCACGTTTGCAAACAGCTCGGCTGGAAGATC
>CATYEP010000044.1 GCA_958405585.1 uncultured Eubacteriales bacterium | reverse complement strand
GGGAGCAGTTCGTCTGATGATTGGAACGGATGTTGTGCCGTGTGGATAAATTCATGAAATAAATAAAAAAATCCGTTGCAATGCCGAGCGGAAAATGTTATAATAAAGAGAGAGCGAAACGTTCTCTCTTTATTATTTTAAAGAATAAGGAAAAGGGAGCGTTTAAAAACAGGAAAGGGAATCGAGATGCAAATCAAAGATCTTTATGGCGCAGGAACGGACACAGCGGCGTTGAAAAAGCGGGTCAAGGCGGTTGCTGAGCAATTCAGGAAGAATATGGGAGGCGAGCCTGAAGAATGGTATTCGTCTTCGGGAAGGGCGGAAATTATCGGCAATCATACCGATCACAATCACGGAAAAGTGATCGTTGCCGCGATCAGTTGTGACATTCTGGCGGCGGTAAAGAAGCGTACGGACGGGATGATCTGTATTCATTCGGCAGGATTTCCGCCGTTTGAGTTGAATATAAATAAGCTGGACGTTAATCCGAAAGAATACGGCAAGAGCGTAGCATTGGTGCGCGGGATAGTGAAAGCGATACGGGACCGGGGAATGGAAGTCGGAGGATTTTCCGCATATACAGAAAGCACGGTATTTCGCGGCGCGGGAGTTTCGTCGTCTGCGGCGTTCGAATTGCTGGTGTGCGAGATCCTGAACCGGATGTATCTGGATGGGAAACTGAACAAAGTGGATAAAGCGATCATATCGCAATATGCGGAGAACGTATATTTCGGGAAACCGTGCGGCCTTTTGGATCAGTCGGGAATTTCGTTGGGTGGAATCAACAAAATTGATTTCAACGATCCGAGCAAACCAGTGATCGAGGAATTAAAGCCTGCGGCGGGATATACGCTTGTTATCACAAATACGGGCGGATCGCATGCGGCGTTGACGGAGCATTACGCGGCGATCAAAACGGAAATGCTGGAAGTTGCAGCATGTTTTGGTAAAAAATGCCTGCGCGATTTGCCGTATGAAGAATTTTTTGACGGGATCGGGCAGCTTCGCGGGAAAGTTTCGGAAAGAGCGATTTTGCGCGCGTTTCATTTTTATGAAGAGAACGACCGCGTAGATGCGGCGGCCGAGGCGCTGAAAAACGGAAGGATTTCCGATTTTCTGAAAGCGATCGGAGAATCCGGGATAAGCAGTTTAAACTGTTTGCAGAATTGTTATGTGCCCGGGAGTGTAGAACAGCCTGTGGCGTTGGCGATACATATGTCAGAGCGACTGATCAAAGACGGAGCTGTGCGTGTACACGGCGGCGGATTTGCGGGGACGATACTGGCATACCTTGCGGATGCGGAAGTTGAGAAATATGTTGCTCAAATGCGTAAAGTTTTTGGGAATGACAACGTGTTTACGGCGAGCGTCCGTATACCGGGAGCGACCAGGTTGGAGCTTTCGGAGTTAATGTAATAAAAGCGAAAGAATCGGAAAAAAGGAGGAATGGTTATGATACACGCGAGCGTATTCGGTAAAACGTCGGACGGAAGGGATGTCCTTGCGTTCAAGATCAAAGACGGCGCGAACGAAGCGACGATCCTGAACTATGGCGGAATTATTCAGTCGTTGAAGATAGCGAACCGTGAAGGGAAACTGATCGATGTAGTTTTGGGGTATGATGATGTAGCGAGTTATGAAAGAAACAGCGGATATCTTGGCGCGCTGATCGGCCGTTTCGGCAATCGTATCGACAAAGGGCATCTCGTTGTAGACGGGGAAGAATATCAGTTGTATTGCAATGACAGGGGAAATCACCTGCATGGTGGGAAGGTCGGCTTTGATAAGAAGATCTGGAATTATGTATTTGAAGGACATGACGGCAATACTTTGGCGTTGAGTACGGTCAGTGCAGACGGGGAAGAAAATTATCCGGGCAATCTGCGCGTACAGGTTTGCTATACGTTGGTCGGCGGAGAGCTTAAAATTGAATATACGGCGATGGCTGACAAAAAGACGCCGATCAATATGACCAATCATGCTTATTTTAATCTGGACGGAGAAGGCAGCGGCAACGTACTGGATACTTTTCTGACGGTTGATGCGGACAGGATCACTCCGACGGACGAGACGCTTATACCGCACGGCGAATTCCGCGACGTGACGGGAACGCCTTTTGATTTCCGCAAGGCGCACAGGATCGGCGAACGCATCGGGGACGATGAAGATCCGGACATTCGTGTGCAGGACGGTTATGACGTTAATTTTGTATTGAATAAGGCTGCTGGCGCTTATGGGAAGATCGCGGAAGCGGAAAGCGAACGGAGCGGTCTGACAATGGAAGTGTATACAGATATGCCTGCGGTGCAGTTGTATACGGGTAACGGGCTGAGTCAAAAAGGAAAATCCGGTTTTTACAATCGAAATTACGGATTCTGCATGGAAACGCAGTACATTCCCAACAGTGTGAATGTGCCGGCGTATGCGGCTGTGGGTGATTGTATGTTTGAAAAGAACAAAATTTATCATTCGGTCACGGCGTATAAATTTATTGTAAAATAGTTTGAAATGCCGCGGAGCGCAAAGTTTGTGCTCCGCGGCAGCAATTCTGACAAAAAACAACCGACAAAACGAAAGGGTTCGGGGAAGGTAAAAGATCGGAGAAGAAAAGCGTTTATGAAATTTTTGATCGCATCGGATATACACGGGTCGAAGTATTATGCGGAAAAAGTAGCGGAAAGGTTTAAAGCCGAACAAGCGGATCAGCTGGTATTGCTGGGGGATATTTATAATCACGGTCCCCGCAATCCTTTGCCGAAGGAGTATGATCCGATGGGTGTGGCCGCCGTTTTGAACGGGCTGGCGAAGAAGCTGACGGTCGTGAAAGGAAATTGTGACAGCGACGTGGACACCTTGATCTCAGATTTTGAGTTTGTTTCGGAAGCGGTAATTTTTGACTGCGGAAAAAAGATCTTTTTGCAGCACGGCGATCGGTTTTGTATCGATAATTTGCCGAAAAATTGCGGTAACGCATTTCTTTACGGGCATTATCATACAGGTTTTATCCGCCGCGTCGGAGAGCTTGTTGTGGCGAATTGCGGCTCCATCTCTTTGCCGAAAGGCGGAACGCCCAAAAGTTATCTCGTATTGGAGAATGCTGAGCTGATTTTAAAAGACATTGAAGGAAAGGAAATTTCCCGTATGAAAATCGAGTAATGAAAAGGCGGAACGTGCTGTAAAGTTATATACAGTTTTTAAACGCCTGCCTGCGCAAATTAAGCGCAGGCAGGCGTTTCTTTTGTTTACTGCAACCACTCGCTGAGGAAAAATAAAAGGTTTATTACCATGGATAAGAATGAACTCCCATAATACAGTGGAAGCGACCGGCAATGGTATCTATAGTAAAAGAAGCTGTTGAAGCGCCGCAATGCCAGACCGCATAACATACATATGTTGGTAAGGATACCGCCGAACGAGAATGTACCTTCTTTCAAGAAAAACCTGAAAGGAAAGCGTACAATGATAATATTCGGGCGGTAAGCTCATCAGAAATACAAATACCGAAACTGAAGTTTTTGGGGTTGGGTCTATTATATATGCATGACAAACGAAAACAAGTAAGCCATAGCCAAATTATACCCGCAATCATAAATACGAAGATTTGATCACGGATTAAATAAGCATGGTTAAGTATAATGATCCGTTCAAAGAAGAAAGCGGAAAAAATCAGAGAAGGGCAGAAAAGAAGCAATAAGAATAAGGCTTACTTGTGTGATAAAGGCGAATTTTGTATGGCGCTTAAGGCACTGCGCAGGTAACCGTGCGCTTTAGGCCCAAGTAAAAATCTCCCCGCAGAAGCGGGGAGATTTACTATTGTTTATATTGATTTGATTTATTCGGCTTAGTACATGCCGCCCATGCCGCCGCCGGCTGCAGGAGCAGCGGGCTCGGGAGCGGGAATATCTGTTACGACGCTTTCGGTCGTGAGCAGGGTAGCCGCCACGGAAGCCGCATTCTGCAAAACGCTGCGGGAAACTTTGGTCGGGTCGATGATGCCGCTTTCCACCATATCGGTGTACTCGTTCTTCAGAGCATCGAAGCCGAAGTTGGGTTTCTTGGAAGCCATGATCTTTTCGACGATGACAGAACCATCCAGGCCTGCGTTTTTCGCGATCTGGCGGATCGGTTCTTCAACCGCTTTGAGAATGATCTGAGCACCGGTTTTCTCATCGCCTTCCAGCGTATTGATGAGTTTCTTCAATGCAGCGGAAGTGGAGAGCAGAGCAACGCCGCCGCCGGGTACGATACCTTCTTCGACAGCCGCACGCGTAGCAGCGAGAGCATCTTCGATGCGGAGTTTCTTTTCTTTCATTTCGACTTCGGTTGCAGCACCGACGTTGATGACAGCTACGCCGCCAGCAAGTTTTGCAAGGCGTTCCTGCAATTTTTCTCTGTCGTAATCGGAAGTGGTTTCCGCGATCTGTGCTTTGATAGCGTTGACACGCGCTTTGATGTTTTCAGGATCGCCGTTGCCGCTGACGATGGTGGTGTTGTCTTTATCAACTTTGACCTGAGCCGCTTTGCCGAGCATATCGGGGGTGACGTCTTTGAATTCGTAACCGAGGTCGGAAGAAATGACCGTGCCGCCCGTAAGGATAGCGATATCTTCGAGCATAGCTTTTCTTCTGTCGCCGAAGCCGGGGGCTTTCACGGCAACGCAGTTGAACACGCCCTTGAGTTTATTGACGATGAGGGCAGCAAGTGCATCGCCTTCCACGTCTTCTGCGATGATCAAGAGGCGAGCGCCTTGCTGTGCGAGCGGTTCGATGATCGGCAGGATCTCCTGCAGGTTGGAAATTTTCTTATCGGTAATAAGAATATAAGGGGTGTCGAGGACAGCCTCCATTTTATCCGTATTGGTAACCATGTAAGCGGAAGCATAGCCGCGGTCGAACTGCATACCTTCGACGGTGGTAAGCTCTGTGTTCATGGTCTTGCCTTCTTCGACAGTGATCACGCCGTCTTTGCCGACTTTTTCCATAGCGTCGGAGATGAGCTGCCCGACGGTTTCATCGCCTGCGGAAATGGAAGCGACCTGAGCGATAGCTTTTTTGCTGTCAACGGTTTTGGAGATCTTTTTGATTTCCGCAACGGCTGTATCGACAGCTTTGTCGATGCCGCGGCGCAGAATGATCGGGTTTGCGCCGGCCGCGAGGTTTTTCAATCCTTCGCGGATGATCGCCTGAGCGAGAACGACAGCGGTCGTGGTGCCGTCGCCCGCGACGTCGTTGGTTTTTGTGGAAACTTCTTTGACGAGCTGAGCGCCCATGTTTTCAAACGGATCTTCCAGCTCAATTTCCTTTGCGATGGTCACACCGTCGTTCGTGATGAGCGGTGCTCCGAACTTTTTATCGAGAACAACGTTTCTGCCTTTCGGTCCGAGCGTGATTTTTACTGTATCGGCAAGGGTATTAACGCCTTTTTCCAAAGCTTTTCTTGCTTCGTCTCCGTATTTGATCTGTTTAGCCATAATATGTTTCCTCCCAATTCAAACTTTATTCAACGATTGCCAGAATGTCGCTCTGACGAATGATTGTGAATTCTTTTCCGTCCACTTTGAATTCGCTGCCCGAATATTTCGAGAAGAGAATGGTATCGCCGACTTTGACGACCATTTTCACGTCTTTGCCGTCCACATTTCCCCCGGGGCCGACAGCAACGACACGTGCCGTCTGCGGTTTTTCCTGTGCAGAAGACGGAAGAATAAATCCACTCTTGGTTTTTTCTTCGGTCTGAACGCTTTCAACAACAACTTTATCAAATAAAGGTTTGATGTTCATATGTTACGCCTCCAATAAATTTCAATAAGTGTTAGCACTTGTTAGCTCTGAGTGCTAATTTACTATATATTATATACAATAAAAAAGAAAAGTCAAACGTTTGAAAGAAAAAAAATGAAAAATTTAGCACTTTTCTTTGTTGAGTGCTAACGAATGCAGAAAAGGAGAGGGAGAGTAGATAAAGAGGAAAAAAAGGCGGCGGGAAAAAGTTGGGTCGGAGCTTGCAATTCTGTGGGGGATATGGTACAATAAGCGGGAGAGAATGCACGGAGGAGGATCGGAATGAACAAGTGGGACAAGCGGTTCATGGAGCTGACGGAGACGGTAGCGGGCTGGTCGAGCTGTTATCAGGAGAACAGGCATGTCGGAGCGGTGATCGTACTGGACAAGCGGGTATTGACGACGGGGTATAACGGAGCGCCTGCGGGGATCATCAGCTGTGCGGATCGCGGTGAATGTTTGCGGCGGAAGCTGAACATAGCGAGCGGGACGCGGCAGGAGTTATGTTATGCGGTGCATGCGGAGCAGAATGCGATCATACAAGCGGCGAGGCTGGGGATCAAGATCGAAGGGGCGACGCTGTATTGTACGCATCAACCGTGCGTGATCTGTGCGAAGATGATCATCAATGCGGGGATCGCGCGTGTGGTATATAAAAACGGGTACCCGGATGAATTTTCCATGCAGTTGTTTGCGGAAGCGAACGTGCGTGTAGAGAAATACGAAGATTTGGAAAAGGAGTAAAAGAATGAATCCGACAGTAACATTTACGATGGAAAACGGCGGCGTGATCAAGGCGGAATTGTATCCGGAGAAAGCGCCGAATACGGTGAACAATTTTATTTCGCTGGTGCGGCATGGGTTTTATGACGGGCTGACCTTTCACCGTGTGATCGAAGGTTTTATGATTCAAGGCGGAGATCCTGCAGGCAACGGTACGGGCGGTCCGGGGTATACGATCAAGGGTGAATTTCGCATGAACGGATTTGCCGGCAATGATATCAAGCATTTGCGCGGGGTATTGTCGATGGCGCGTTCGATGATGCCGGACAGTGCGGGTTCGCAATTTTTTATTATGCATGAAAATGCGTCGCATCTGGACGGGCAATATGCAGCATTCGGGAAAGTGATCGAAGGGATGGACGTTGTCGATGCGATCGCCAAAACAGCGACGGATATGCGCGACAAGCCTTTGGAACCGCAGGTGATCAAGACGGTGACGGCGGAAACGTATGGGGTGGATTATCCTGAGCCGAAGCGTGCGCGGTAAAAGGATCAGATGCACAATCGTTGAAATGAACCTCAAAATCAGGAAAAAATTAAATAAAATGTTTGGCAATGAGTTCGGTATTGTACCGGGCTCATTGCTTTTAGTTTTAGAGAAATTTCTCGTTGTTCCAATAAAATTTATATTCATGCAGCTTCTGTATGAAATTGCGCATGTTCTCAAATTACGCAGTATAGAAAATACGATACGGGGAATAATGCAATTAAATGCGCACGCTTGCGCGTGCGCGCGACATAATATATACAGATGATAGCAGATTTTCACAACGATATTTTGACGAAAGAAAACGTGCCCGATCTTGACGGGCTTTCGAAGGAAGTAAAGAGCTGTGTCTGTGCGGTTTATACCGGTGTAAGGACGCTGGATACGGTGCGCGGCCTTGTAAAAAAGCTGCAAGAAAAGAAACGTAAAAATTTATACCTGGCTTTGGAAGATGCGTCGTATCTGGAGGAAGGAAATGCAGAGGAAGTATGCGGCTGGAAACCGGTGAGCGTGTCTTTGACGTGGAATGCGCAAAACGGATTGGCTGGCGGATGTCTGAGCGACGGCGGTTTGACTGCGCGCGGCAGGGCGGTGGCAAAAAAATTGGCTGCAAACGGTATCGTGCTGGACTGTGCTCATCTGAATGTGCGCAGTTTTTACGATTTGCTCGATGAAGTGCCTTGCCTGGTGGATACGCACACATGCCTGAGCGCTGTTTACCGTCATCCGCGGAATCTGGACGACGCACAAATAAAAGAGATCGTCGATCGGGGCGGGCTGATCGGGATCGCGTTTGTAGGAAAATTTCTGGCGGAGAACGGAGCGGGAATGCGGGAAGTTTTCCGTCATGTGGATTACGGGGTACAGAAATTCGGGGATCATTGTTTTTGTTTCGGTACGGATTTTAACGGCACCGACGATCTGCCGAACGGGTTGAAAAGTTATGCAGACGCAGAATCGCTGCGCGAAATGTTTTATAAAGCAGGCTATCCGAAACGTTCTCTCGATAAGATTTTCGCTGAAAACCTTCAAAATTTTTTGGCGAAAAAAAGTTGAACGGCGCCGCGCGGCGCGTTTTTTGTATTTCTTTCCCGATTGCAAAAAATATTTTTTACAAAATTATTTATAATTCGACAAAAACATACAAAAAAATTTTTATAAATCAAGAATTTTGTACAAAAATCGCTTCACAAAAGAAAAATAATGCGTTATAATAGAGCTACAAAAAAATACGGGAGGGAAACACAAGGCAATGAAAAAAGTAATCATTATGGAAGGCAATGCTGAAACGGCGGAGGAGATCGCGGTAGCGGTCAGGATGGCAGGACTGGAAGTAGCGGGAGTAACGAATGACGGAGAGGAAGGGCTGAAGATGATCGGGGTTGAGAAACCGGATGTGGCGGTGATCGGGCTTGTGCTGAAAGGGATTGACGGATTCGGGGTATTGGAGAGAGTACAACGTGAGAACGCGGCGGTGAAATTGATTGTGACGGGAGGCTATTCGGACGATGCGATCATTGAGAAGGTACTGGCGGCGGGAGCGAAGTATTATCTGATGAAACCGATCGCGGCGGAAGTTGTGGCGGAAAGGGTAAAGGAAGTAGCGGAAGGCGAGAAAGGTGCGGCAGCGGCAAAGGAGAAGAAGAACGCGGTCACGCTGGACGAAAAGATCAGTAACATATTTATTTCGATCGGGATACCTCCGCATATCAAGGGTTACGGATATTTGCGGGAAGGGATCAAACTGGCGGTGGAGCGTCCGGGGATCATCAATAACGTGACGAAGGAATTATATCCGCAGATTGCGGAGAAGTTCAATACAACGGCGAGCAAAGTAGAGCGGGCGATCCGTCACAGCATTGAAGTGGCGTGGAACCGTCAGAGGATCGAAGCGATCAACGCTGTATTCGGGGTGCGGGTGTATATCGGTTCGGACAAGCCCACGAACAGTGAGTTTATTGCATTGGTGGCGGATAAACTGATTCTGGAAGGGATCGCGAATTATCGATAAGGGAGCAGCGGATGAAAACACGTTCGTATAAGGGATATCTTGCGGAAGGGGACACCGGGTATGTGCGCAGGTGCATCCGGGAATCGTTGCGGGGGAAGAAGCTTCTGGTTCGCAGGGTTGACGCTTTGCTGGAAGCTGCGGTACTGTTGCCGGTTTGTATGGCAGATCCCGATAAGCGGATGGAAAATGCGGAAAAAGTTTATCTTTTGTTGGAAGAGCTTTTGAAAAGTTTTGAGCGTCACGGGATAAGGGTGAGTCTGTCGCCGCTGTTGGAAACGCAGATGCCGAACCGTTGTGCAGGGAATAACACTTTTCGTAGAGCAAACAGTCGGAGAAGACAGGATCGATAACACAAGGGGAAGGGAAAACGGAGAGAGCCGTCGGCAGGGTAAGCGCCGCGGCTCTCTCCGTTTTTTGGATTGATTTTGCAGTCAGAAATTTTTTTATGTAACGCTTAAATTTGAGAATTTACGGGCGGGATAAAAACAGGTCGAACGAGTGATATGGCGGAACGCGGATGGAAAGAAGAAACAACAGAGTTCGGTGATCAGAATGAATCGTCAAACTGGGTATGGTATCGTCGAACAGGGCATAGCGTCGTCGAACTGGGCATGGCATTGAATGATATGATTTACCCGAACAAATCGACGCCGATATGTACAAGATATTGAACAAGCCGTCATCGGAATAACGCCCGCTTATACTCAAAAAAAAGCCGCTGCGCATAATTGCGCAGCGGCTGAAACTTCAAAAAACTGTGCATCCCCCGTTGAAAGGACGCGCCGAAGCGGAAACGCCGCAGGTAACTCCTTCAAAGCTACCTCATGGCACACGAACAAATCCGCTTAGTGCTGCTATATCCCTATCCTGACACGGTTCACGGCAGTCCGTTGCATAAGACCTTGCTATCGACATCCCTTACGGTGCGCGGCCTTCCACGCGTCGGTCCGAAGGGGGCTTTCGGTTCTGCTATAGCGGATTGCAGATACAGGGCACCGCTAACTCCCCACCTAGCACAGCAATATTATTTTACACGAAACCGGGGGGATTTGCAAACGTTTTGACGTGCGGGGAAAGAGAAATTTTGTTGAAATTTTGGTAAAAATGAATTTCAGGAAAATATAATTGCAAAACAGAGAAAATCGTGGTATGATAAAAGACATAAGCAGGAAGGATGTTGGGGAAAGGAAATTATGGCCGGAACTTTAACAAAAAGCATAAAAAGCGAACATATGCGCCGGTTCATTATGAAGAAAGCGGCGTTGGCGTGTACATATTTTGCGGCGGCTTTTGTATTGGAAGTCATCACGCTCTGTTGGGTCGTAAAGGGGGTACCGACATACTGGCCGTTGGATCTGGGCGTCATGATCCTTGTAACGACGCTGGTATTCATGTTGCCCGGATTTTTATTTCAGTCGATCTGCATCGGCGTATTTTTGCTGTTTCAGATCGTGTTGACGGTCGTGAACAATACGCTTTATAATATGAGCAATATGGTGTTCAGTTTTTCGATGCTGAACGTGATCGGTGAAGCGGGGACAGTATTTTCGGCGGATATGGTCAACTTTGTGCTGATCGGGGTATTGCTGTTGCTGTACGGGTGCGCTATTTATGCGGTGGTGCGGATCAATAAAGGCATGACTGTTACGGCAGATTTTACGCTGCACGGGCTTGTTCTTGTGACGCTCACGTTTTTTTTATGGACGTTTGCGTCGCTGAATCTTGTGGATGTGACGAAGGATCGGTTTCAGAGAGCGGATCCGAGTGATTTTCTGTACATGTATAATGATGACATGTATTTATGGGAAACGCAGTTTATCACGGGAACGGCGTACAGAAAATTCGGGACGTTTGGTTTTTATGTCAAAAATTTTCTGAATTTTTTATCTGGGAGTAAGTATGTAAAGAAGGAGCTGGAGCTGAACGAGCAGCTTTCGGAGCTGGACGATTATTTTTCGCAAGGCGAATGGAGTTCGTCCCTGGAACCGTACGGCGGGTCGGACGGGTTGTATTGCGGGGAATACGAAGGGATGAATGTCGTGCTTGTGGTGATCGAATCGGGTGAGTGGTACGACATCAATTCGCAGTATACGCCCACGCTGTACGCGCTGGCGTCGCAGGGATACGCCATGACGGAGTATTACGCACGGGACAAGACGAACCATTCGGAAACGATCTCGATATTGGGGAGTTATCCGTCGGCGTTGGATAACAGTATATTGCCTTCGATCAACAATCCGGACGGATTACTGGAGAATCAATTTGCGTTTACGAGTGCAAATCTGTTGAAAAACGACGGGTATACGACCAATTATTTTCATGCAAATGATTCAAGTTTTTACGGGAGAGACCGTACGCATCAGAGCTTATACGGATTTGAAAATACGCATTTCCTGGATACGATGGACAGACTGGACGGGTATTATTCCAAGAGCGGTTTTTATGATTTTGACAAAGACAGCGAAATGATCAGCCAGTATCTGAATGAATTTACTTATACGGCGGAGGGCGATGATGCCTTTTTCACAATGATGTTGTCTTTGATCAGCCATGGTGACTATACGGATCTGGTATCGAAGGGCGACTATACGGCGGATCTGGATGCGGCAAAGAAGCAGGAACTTTCGGAGAAGTATCAGGTCAAAGGATTGGAAAAATACTATGAAAAGATAACCTCTTATCCGGAAGAGGGGACATATATTTCGGACAAATTTGCGATCAGTCTGGATGAGCGGGACGAAAACGGTGAACTGACGGATCTTTATCTGGAATACAAGCGGCAGCAGGCAGGCGTGATGGATCTGGATGTCGGACTGAACCGCCTGATCCATGATCTGCAGGAAAAAGGCGAGCTTGAAAACACCGTCTTTATAGCATATGCCGATCATTGTGCGTATTATCATAATATCCAGTACCCGCTGAAAGGAGTGGAGACGGAAAAGTATTACTGGGATACGCAGTTGCACAACATTCCGTTTTTTATCTGGTCAGGTAAAATGGATCTGGACGTGAAAAACATATACCAAGGCGTAACGTATGAAAACACGTCCAAAAATTTCACGTCGGCGTACAGCGGAAATTTTTATTATGAGATCCGGCATCGCGGACCTTCGGGAAAACAGGGACAGATCATCGAGAAGGAGTGCAATTCTTTTGACATATTGCCGACGATCCTGTATTTGCTGGGGTATGAGTACAACACCAATCTTTACCAGGGTTCGAGCGTGTTTTTGGAAGGTACGGACGCTTTTATCAGCCGTGAATCGGGCATATTTATGAAAGGCATTTATTTTGATTCGGATATGATCTATTTAGCGGCGGAGATGCGGGACGGGAAGCTGATTTCACAGGACGGGCAAACGATCCTGCAGGGAACGAATTTGTCGGTGCGTCAGAACGGTGAATTT
>CATYEP010000043.1 GCA_958405585.1 uncultured Eubacteriales bacterium | reverse complement strand
AACCTTGCCCTTTAGGGCTTTCTAAAGCCCCCACTTTAGTGGGGGATATTTACTTTGAAAAGCGGCCGCGCGGGATTGAAATATTTTTTTGCCGAAAAGCAAAGTTCGGCAAAAATATGAAGGGACAAAAAATCCCGTGTGTTTTGGATTATAAAGGGCGAGAGGGCAAAAAACAAGTCTGCACGACAAAAAACAAGCGCAAAAAAAGCGGCGGAAAACGTCGGCGGGCGAAAAACCTGAAAATGGCACGAAAAAGCGCGAATGTTTGCAGGCGGTCGGAGCATACTGCTTAATAAGAGGAGCGGCGAATTTGTATGAACGGAAGAAACGCAAAGTCATTACGATTGATAAAAATATGTATGTTGGCGGCAATGATGGCGGCGTCGCTGTTTTTTTGCGGCTTTGCCGCAGACAGGATGCCGCAGGGTTGTTTCGTGGAAGGAGTGGACGTTTCGGGCATGAGCGAAAGGTCTGCAGGTGAGCGCATTTCGCGCGTCTTGCAGGAAGACGCCGCAGGCCGGGAACTGAGAGTAGAGGTGGGTGGTAACGCATATACTTTCCGCGCGCCGCAGCTTTATTACAGAAGCGATCTTTCCGTTGTTTTGAAAAAAGCACGGAAAAAGGCGGGCAAATACACGCTGCAAAAAAATCTGGCTTTGACGAATTTTGAAGAGACGTTGCGCGGAATTTGCGACGATTTTTACACAAACAGTCATGACGGGAGCGTGGAATTTACGGCGAAATGGAATGAGCCGTTCCTTTTTTCGAAAGAAAAAGCGGGAACGTATGTAAACGGAGCGCAGTTGAAAGAAAAGGTGCTTGCGGCGTTGGAAGCGGGCGGCGGAACGGTGCGGGCGGAGGTTGTCAGGGAAACGCCGAGACGCAGTCTGGAAAAATTAAAGAATGAATGTGTTCAGTTGAGCAGTTTTTCCACGCGGTATGCGGACGGCTGCAACCGTGCGCAAAATATAGCGTTGGCGGCAAAAAAAATCAACGGAACGATTCTGGAAAAGGGTGAAATTTTTTCTTTTAACGAGAAGGTGGGAGCGCGGACACAGGCGAACGGATTCAAGAGCGCGCCCATCATTCAGGACGGGAAGTTTGTCGCAGGCATAGGCGGCGGAGTATGCCAGGTCAGCACGACGGTCTATAACGCCGCGCTGTTATCGGGCATGGGGATCGTGGAACAGCATCCGCACAGTCTCGCGGTCGGGTATGTGGAACCTTCTTTCGACGCCATGGTCAGCGGCACGGGCTGTGATCTGAAATTCCGTAACGATACCGAAGGCAGGGTGTATATTCTGGCGAAAGCGTCGGGCGGAAATCTTTGTGTCCGCGTCTATGGGCATAAAACGGATGTGACATATGTGCGCAAAAGTGTTGTGGTGGAAACGATCGCCCCGCCTGAGCCTGAGATCCGCGAGGGGGACAGCGAGTGCGTCCTGCGTGCGGAGAAACAGGGACTGCGCAGTGAAGGGTATCTTATTCGTCGTGTGGCGGGAAAAACGGTCAAAACGGTGCGCCTGCGCAAAGACCGTTATGCGCCGATCCAGGGTATAATCCAGAAAATTCCGCAAAATTTGGAGCCGGAAATTGGCTCCGACGTCTTGCATTTGATTGTTAAGTGTGGTAAAATACCTTGTGAAGACCATGTTGTTTAACAAAATGGATGATTCTGTCGCGCTTTGCGACAGCTGAGAGGATAAAAAGATGATAACCGTAATGGCGGTAAAGACCGCAAAACAAATGCGCGAATTCGTGCGTTTTCCTTTGGAACTTTATAAAAATTGTGATAAGTACGTCCCTGCGCTGTACGGGGATGAGATGAATCTGACAAACCCGAAAAAGAACCCGATGCTTGCCGAATGTGAAATTTGCTGTTATGTTGCAAAAAAAGACGGGAAAACGGCGGGCAGGATCGCGGCGATCCTGCAGAAGAAGTACAACGAGATTTCGGGCAGGAAGTGTATTCGCTTTTCCAGGTTCGACTGTATAGACGATCCCGAAGTGGCGAAAGCGCTTTTGGAAGCTGTGGAAAAATTCGGAAAGGAGCACGGCATGGATACGATCCACGGGCCGTGGGGATTTAACGATCAGGACAGGGAAGGACTTTTAACGTACGGGTTCGACCGCCGCGCAACGTATGCCACAAATTATAATTATGATTATTATGAAAAACTTGTCCGCGGGGCAGGATTTTCGGACGAAAGTGAATGGGTGGAATATGATTTTACCATTCCCGATTCGCTGGATCCGCGCATTGAACATGTAGCGGGTTACATACAGAAAAAGCTCGGTTTGCAGGAACTGGCGGAAAGCATGCCGATGAACAAGCTGATCAGACGTTACGGCCATGAAGCTCTGGAGATGACCAATCTTGCTTATGCGGCGCTTGACTGCTATGTACCTGTACAGGGGAAGGTGATCGATCATATTCTGAAACAGTTTGCTACGATCATCAATCCTCGGTATTTTTCAATGCTTGCGAACAAAGAGGGAAAAGTGATCGCGATGGCGGTGGTTCTGCCTTCCATTTGCAAACCCTTGCAAAGAAGCGGCGGAAAGATGACGCTTCCCACCATTTTCCGTCTGATGAAGGCGATCGCAAAGCCGAAGGAATTGGAAATGGTGCTTATAGCGGTGCATCCCGACTATCAGAAAATGGGCGTGAATTCTGTGATGATGGCACGCATTATCCGAAACGTTCTTGCCGATAAGATCGAGCATATCGAATCCAATCCCGAACTTGTCACCAACAATGCGGTGCAGGAACAGTGGAACGCGATGGAACGCGAGATTGTCAAGCGCAGAAAGTGTTTTGTAAAAAAAATAGACTGAACAACAAGCCGCCGTTTTCATCACGGCGTTCAGAGTGAGTAAAAAAGCCGCGCAAGAATTTGCGCGGCTTTTTGCAACCAAAAAACCGCGTCGCACAGGAAAAGCTGTTTTGACAGTCGGATTTGTTGCCGGAACGTTCAATGCCGCAGGGCGCAAAATATTTTTGCACCCTGCGGCTATCTTTTTATATTTATTTGGAGATGCGATTTATATGTATTCGGACATGTGGGAGGCGGCGGCAGATAGCGCGCTGAAAAGCGGCGCCGAAATATCTTTTCAGGAAAGAAAAATCCTGGGTTTGCGATGCAGGCAGAAGAGCGGAAAGGGTTGATGCAAGAAAATGTTTCACGCAAAAAAGCGCTCTTTTAAAAAAGAATAGGTTTCGACAAATTTATACTTGATAAATCCGAAAAAATTTGTTACAATATTAGGAAATAAACTGCGGTATTCTATACAAAATACGGAGAAAGGTTATGAAGAGAACTTATATTCGTCAGCTTTTTGAGCAGACGGCAGAATTGGGCGGAAAGACGGTCACGCTTTGCGGATGGGTGCGCACATTGCGCGATTCCAAGGCATTCGGGTTTATCGAGCTGAATGACGGAAGTTTTTTCAAGAACTGTCAGGTCGTGTTTGAGCGGGAAAAACTCGGCAATTACGATGATATCGCAAAACAGAACGTCGGGGCGAGCCTTGTGGTGACGGGGCAAGTGGTTTTGACTCCCGAAAACAGACAGCCGTTTGAAGTCAAAGCGGAAAAGATCGAAGTGATGGGTGCGTCTGCTCCCGATTATCCGTTGCAGAAGAAACGTCATTCGATGGAATTTCTGCGCGAGATCGCATATCTTCGTCCGCGCACGAATACGTTCGGTGCGGTGTTCAAGATCCGCAGCGAAGCGGCGTATGCCATTCATAAATTTTTCAACGAACGCGGATTTGTGTACGTACACACGCCCATCATCACGGGCAGCGATTGCGAGGGCGCGGGCGCGATGTTCCAGGTGACGACGCTGGATCTGGATAAGATCAAGGGCGAAGTGGATTATAAAAAGGACTTTTTCGGCAAGAAGGCGAGTCTGACCGTTTCGGGACAGCTCAACGTCGAGCCGTTTGCGATGGCATTTTCCAATGTATATACGTTCGGGCCTACGTTCCGCGCGGAGCGTTCCAACACGACGCGGCATGCGGCGGAGTTCTGGATGATCGAGCCGGAGATGTCTTTCTGTGACCTTGCGGGAGATATGGACGTGGCGGAAGCGATGGTCAAATATATCATCACGTATGTCATGAACAGCTGCAAGGAAGAGATCGAATTTTTGAATAACTTTGTGGACAAGGGGCTGATCGAACGTCTTAAAAACGTAGCGGAGAGCGAATTTGTGCGCCTGAGCTATACGGAAGCGATCAAGATCTTGGAAAAGGTCAAGGACAAGTTCGAATTTCCCGTGTATTGGGGATGCGATCTGCAGAGCGAGCATGAGCGTTACCTGACCGAACAGGTTTATAAGAAACCCGTATTTTTGACCGATTATCCGAAGGAGATCAAGGCGTTCTATATGCGTCTGAACGACGACGGAAAGACGGTAGCGGCGGCGGATCTGCTGGTTCCGGGGATCGGCGAGCTGATCGGCGGGTCGCAGCGAGAAGAGCGCGAAGACGTTTTGCTGGCGCGCATGAAAGAGCTGGGGCTTAAACCGGAAGATTACGATTTTTATATCAACCTGCGCAAATACGGCGGCACGGTACATTCGGGATACGGGCTCGGCTTTGAACGCATGATCATGTATTTAACGGGAATTTCCAACATCCGCGACGTATTGCCGTACCCGCGGACAGTGGGGAATCTGGAGTTTTAAGAGAGATTCACGAAATTTGTTTCGAGCTGACGAAACAAATTTCCGTGATTTAAAGACAACCCCACGGGCGCGCGGCTTTGCCGCTGGCCGTGGAAGTTTTCCTCGCGGCGCGCCATCGGGGCACACCTTTGAAAAATACGCGCCGCTTCACCTTTCCTGCAAGAGCCTTGCGGCAAACAAGGAGCGCGGGCGCAAAAGCGCGGATTTATTTACGAAACAACAAAATTTAGCAGCGGATGCCTGAAAAAATTCTGGCAGACAAAAGATGATCGAATACAGAACGAATCGGAGAATTATTTTATGATAAAGATAGTCGTGGATGCGATGGGGGGCGACAATGCTCCTGCGGAGATCGTGAAGGGCGCGGTGGCTGCGCTGGAAAAGGATAAAAATCTGAAAGTTGTGCTGACGGGCGATGAAAAGAAGATCGGGCAGACGCTGTCGGAGCTTTCTTACGACAAAGCGCGGCTGGAAGTCGTGCATTGTACGGAAGTGATCACCAATGACGATGCGCCGACGCTTGCGATCCGTCAGAAGAAGGATTCTTCGCTGGTCGTGGCGCTGAAGATGCTCAAAGAGGACGAAGAAACGCAAGGATTTGTTTCGGCGGGATCGACGGGTGCCGTGCTGACGGGAGCGCTTTTGCGCGTGGGCAGGATCCGCGGCATATCGCGGCCTGCGGTCTGTCCGGCATTGCCTACGGCGAAAGGCGGCAAAGTGCTTCTGATCGACGCGGGCGCCAATGCAGAATGTAAACCTGTCAACCTGTGTCATTTTGCTTTGATGGGTACGGCGTATGCAAAGGCAATGGGCGTAAAAGAGCCGCGCGTAGGTCTTGTGACCAACGGAACGGAAGATCATAAGGGCGATCCGCTTCACCAGGAAGCGCACAACCTTCTCAAAACGTTGCCGGGCATTCATTTTGTCGGAAACGTGGAAGGGCGCGACATCATGAGCGGCGATATCGATGTGGCGGTGTGCGACGGCTTTTCGGGCAACATTGCATTGAAAACGACGGAAGGCACGGCGCTGGCACTGATGCAAATCATCAAAGAGAATATCATGGGATCTTTCTGGGCAAAAGTCGGGTATGCACTGTTCATGAAAAAAGCGTTCAAAAACATCAAGCGAGTCATGGACTACAGCAAATACGGCGGGGCGGTGCTTCTGGGGATCGATAAAGTGGTGGTAAAATCGCACGGTTCGAGCAAAGCGGATTCCATCTGCGCATCGGTATTGCAGGCGAAAGCGGCGGTGGACAGCGGACTTGTGCCTTCGATCAAAGAATTGCTGTCCGAGGCGGATCTGGAGGCGATCGGTGCAGAAGGCTGATTTTTCAACGATCGAAGAAAAACTCGGCTATACGTTTTGCGACAAAGATCTGCTTGCGACCTGCTTTACGCATTCTTCTTATGCCAATGCACATGGCGGAGCGAGTAACGAGCGTCTGGAATTTTTGGGAGACGCATTGATCGGTTTTCTGGTAGCGGAAGAATTGTACGGCGCAGGGGGATCGGAAGGAAAGATGACGAAGCAGCGCATTGCGACGGTATCGCAAAAGCCGTTGGAATCGGCGGTACGCGCAATGGGGATCGGCTATGTTTATTTTTCCGGTAGCCAATGCAATCTGGGAAAGAAGAGCATTTCAAGCCTTTTTGAGGCGGTGACGGCGGGTATTTACCTGGACGGAGGAATGGAAGCGGCGCGCACGTTTGTGCGCGAAAAATTGTTACCGTATGCGGGAAATTATGACGACGGGAAAAGCAAACTCAACGAACTTTTTCCGCACGCGGTGGTATATGAGGAATGTTCGCGTTCGGGGCAGGATCATGCACCTTGCTTTACGGTACGTGTGAGCGCAGGCGGTAAAAGTGCGGAAGGCACGGGGGCGAGCAAGGAAGAGGCGGAACAAGCTGCGGCGCAGGCGCTTTTAAAACTGTTCAAAGAAGACAGGGGAGAATAAGAATTTGAATTTCAAGAAAGTCGAACTCAACGGTTTTAAGTCTTTTGCGGATAAAACCGAAATAAAATTCGATAACGGCGTTACCTGTATCGTCGGGCCGAACGGTTGCGGCAAGAGCAACGTGGCGGACTCTATCCGTTGGGTGCTCGGTGAACAATCGGCAAAGACCATGCGCGGTTCGAACATGCAGGACGTCATATTCGGCGGCACGCAGACGCGTAAGAGCCAGTCGTTCTGTGAAGTTACGCTCACGTTCGACAACTCCACGCACATGTTTGCCGATCTCGAGTACGAAGAAGTGGCGTTCACGCGTCGGTTATTCCGCAGCGGCGAGAGTGAATATCTGATCAACAAACAGCCCTGCCGCATGAAGGACATCGTAGACCGTCTGCACAACGTTGGTCTGGGCAAGGAGGGGTATTCCATCATCGGGCAGGGCAAGATCGAGCAGATCATGAACGCCAAACCCGAAGACCGCCGCGCCATTTTTGAAGAAGCGACGGGCATCGTCATTTTCAAGTCGAGGAAACAGGATATTGAGAGGCGGCTTGCCAATTCGTACACGAACCTGAATATTTTCCTGCAGAGAATGGGTGAAGTGGAACATATGCTGGCGCCTCTTGCGCGGCAGGCCGAAAAGACAAAAAAGTACCGCGAACTGTATGACGCGCTCCGTCACGACGAGATCAATCTTTATATTTATAAACACGACAACGCGGAATCGGCGCGTTCGTCCATCAATGCCGTGCTCGGCCGTATTCAGGCGCGCATCACGGAAGGAAGGGCGCAGGTCGAGCGTTTAGAAGAGCGATACAATGAGGATCGCCGCCGCATAGCGGAAGGGGATGTGTTGTTGCAGGAACTCAACGAGCAGATCCTCAAATACACGGTCGATCTGCAGAAAAAAGAGGGCGACGCGAACGTAATCCGTGAGCGTATCACCTTTTTCAAGGAGCAGAGAAATTCCGAAGAGAAGGCTGTGGAAGATGGCGGCGCAAGGCTTGCGGCGATCGCCGTGGAGCGGGAAACGACGCAAAAGAGCGCGGCAGATTATGATAAGAAGATCGAGGAATCCCAGCGCGAATCGGCAACGCTGACGCAGGAAGTCGCCAAGCTGAACGAAAAGCTTTCCGAATACGAAGCGTGGAACGATGAATCGCAGAAGAGCGCGATTGACCGTCTGGAAAATCTTTCGGAGATCAACCGCAACATCGGAACGCTTTCGGCGAAGAAGGAAGCGGCGGAAGAGCGCATGAAAGAGCTGGCGGCAGAGGCGGAAAAGATTTCCGCGCAGCTGGAAGCGGACAAAAAAGCGCTTGCGGAATGCGAGGACTGGTATAACGAAGTCGTGGAATACGTTTCGCGCGAAAAGGAACTGAAAGCGGCGAAAGAAGAGGAGATCATGGCTCTGAATACGCGGGCGGACGAAGCGAGCGAAGCGTTGTTTCAGCTGAACGGACGCATTTCTTCGCTTGAAGACCGCAAGCGGTTCTACCGAAACGTCAAAGACGATTTCGAAGGCTATAAATTTTCGGTCAAGAAGCTGATGAGCGACGCGCGCAGAAGTTCGGATCTTTCGGGACGGATCAAGGGTGTGATCGCGGATATCGTCAAATGCGACGAGAAATATGAAGTAGCGATCGAAACGGCATTCGGCGGCGCCATGCAGAACATTGTTACGGCGACGGCGGACGACGCGCGCTATCTCATCGAATATTTAAAGCGCACAAAAGGCGGACAGGTCACGTTTTTGCCTGTCAAATCGCTCAAACCGCATTATGAAACGGATTATACGCGCAAAGCGCTCAAAGAGAACGGTGCGATCGGGCTTGCGAACGAACTGGTGCGCTATGATAAATATTACGACAATGTGATTTACAATCTGATCGGCAATACGCTGATCGCGGACAATATCGCAAACGCGACGGAAATTTCCAAGAAATATCCGCATGCTTTCCGTATCGTAACGTTGGACGGTGACGTCATTTCGACGAGCGGTTCGATGACGGGCGGATCGCGCAGGGAAGGCGGCGGCAATTTCCTTGCCAACGAGCGGCGTATTGAGCAGGCGCAGGCGGATATTGCGGCGGCGGAAAAGGAGCGCGAAGCGCTCACGAAAAAGCGCGCCGCGCTGGAAGATGAAAAGCAGAAACAGCTGGATGCTTTGGAAACATTGCGTGAAAGTTTCCAGGAAGCGCGGTCGAAGATCGCGGCTTTGTCCGAAAAGAAGGATACGTTGACGCAGAAAATTGCCGAAGACGAATCGGAGCTGAAAATTCAGAACGAATCGATGGCGGTACTGTACGAGCGTATGAAAGGGATCGACAGCGAGTATTCCACATCGTCGCAGGGCCAGGCGCAGATCGCACAGCTCAAAACGGATGCGGAAGGAGAATCGGACAGGCGTAAGGAAGAATACGACAAATTAAAGTCCGAACTGGGCGAGCGTAATCTCAGACAGAACGTTTTGCAGGTGTACATTGCGCAGTACCGTGCGGCGGCGGAAGCGGACAGAAACGACATCGCAAGACTTGACCGCGAGCGTGAAGAACTGGAAAAGCGCATTGCGGACGCAAAGGCGAACATCGAGAATATAGCGGCCACCATTGTCGATCTGGAAGAGATGGCGGAAAAGGCGGCGCTCACGCCCGAACAGCGCGAAGAGCTGAACGCCTTACGCGCAAAGAAAGACGAACAGCAACGCGCCAAGGAAGAGCTGAACGCAGAGATCGAGCGGATCATGCGCGATACACGTTCGCTGAACGAACAGATCGAGCGGGAAGGCGAAGAGCGGCACAGACAGGAGATCGAGCTTACCAAAATCGATTCGGAGCTGGAAAATCTGCAGGCGCGTATCGACGAAGAATACCAGCTTACATACGAAAGCTGTCTGGAATTCAAGGACGAGGAGTTTGACCCGAAGGTCGGGCAGACTTCCATCAACCGTTTGAAACGCGAGATCAATTCGCTGGGTGCGATCAACCATAACGCGCTTGAAGAATATGAAACGCTCAATGCGCAGTATGAGGAGATGACCGCGCAGCGCGACGACGTGCAGAAGGGTATCGATGATACGACGGCGGCTCTGGAAGAATTGAAAGGCGAAATGCAAAAGCAGTTTGACGAAGGGTTCAACCAGATCAACGAAAACTTCAAAAAACTGTTCCGCGAACTGTTCGGCGGCGGCAGAGCGGAATTGCAGATGGATTATACCGATTGCGACGATCCGCTGAACGCGGGCGTGGAGATCGTGGCTTGCCCGCCGGGTAAGAAATTGACAAAGATCTCCCTTTTGTCGGGCGGCGAGCGCGCTTTGACGGCGATCGCGATCCTGTTTGCAATTTTGATGCTGCGCCCGATGCCGTTCTGCGTTCTCGACGAAATCGAAGCGGCTTTGGACGAAGCGAACGTCGATAAATTTGCTCAGTTCCTGAAGAAGTTTGCCAAAGAAACGCAGTTTATCGTCATTACCCACCGTAAACCGACTATGGAAAAAGCGGACTGCCTGTTCGGTGTTACCATGGAGGAAAAGGGCGTATCCAAGATCGTTTCGGTCAAACTTTCGGAAGTGGAAAGCAAGCTGGGCGGAGATACGGTGAACTGAGAGGCTCACATTTTTTCTTGCGAGCTGACGCAAGAAAAAATCGTGATGAGAGGACAACCCCACGGGTGCGCGGCTTTGCCGCTGGCCGCGGAGGTTTTCCTCGCGGCGCGCCTTTAGGGCACACATTTAAAGAACGCGCGCCGCTTCACCTTTCCTGCAAGAGCTGCAAGCGTGAAATAGTTTGGCAAAACAGTTTATACATAAAAAAGACGAGGAGAAAATCGGATGGGATTTTTCGGAAAGATCATCGGTGCATTGAAAAAGACGAAGGACAACATATCGGGCAAACTTTCTGCATTGTTTGCAAAGGGTTTGGGCGATGACTTTTACGACGAGCTGGAAGAGATTCTGATTTCGGCGGACATTTCCGTCATTACGGCGGAAGATATTGTGGATCAGATCCGGGCGGAAGCGAAGAAAGAAAAGCTCAAAGATAAAGAATATGTCATTGATCTTTTAAAAGATGTAATAGAAGATACGCTGTCGCAGGCGGAAGTACCTGAGATCGAGTATCCTGCGGTGATCATGCTGGTGGGGGTGAACGGAGTCGGTAAGACGACGACCATCGGCAAATTGGCAAATTATTTTGTCAAAGAGAAAAAGAGCGTAACGCTGGCGGCGGCGGATACATTCCGTGCGGCGGCGGCAGATCAGCTGACAGTCTGGGCAGATCGTGCGAAAGTGCGTATCGTCAAGCATGAAGAGGGGAGCGATCCTTCCGCGGTGGTATACGATGCGATCTCGTCGGCAAAGGCAAAAAAGACGGATGTCGTGATCGTGGATACGGCGGGGCGGCTGCACGTGAAAGCGAATCTGATGGAAGAGCTGAAAAAGATGGATCGTGTGGTCGAGCGCGATTATCCCGAGGCGCATTTTTATAAATTCCTGGTACTGGACGCGACGACGGGGCAGAACGCGCTGTCGCAGGCGAAGCTGTTTGACGAGGCAGTGGATCTGGACGGGATCGTGCTGACCAAGTTGGACGGCACGGCGAAAGGCGGGTTTGTGGTATCGCTTTGCGGCGAATTGCAGATCCCGGTCGTGTTTGTAGGAACGGGCGAAAAGCTGGACGATTTGCAATTGTTTGACGCGGAAGAATTTACCGAAGGCATCATCTGATGCTCAAAGGCGCAAAACAAATTGACAGCCTGAAAGAAATCGTATAAAATGTTTTTACCATGAAAGATCTGAAATATGTACAGCTTTTTGACGCATACGGTGCGCTCCTGACGGAGCACCAGCGGGAGCTGTGCGAATTGTATTATATGTGCGATCTGTCTTTGACGGAGATTGCCGAGGAGAAGGGGATCTCCAAGCAGAGCGTATCGGACACGCTTGCCAAGAGCCGACTGCTTTTGGACGAATACGAAGAAAAGCTGCGGCTGGGCAAAGCTCTCAGGGAGCTTTCGCGGATACGGAGCGCTTTGCAGGATTTCGGACAGACGCACCCCGAATTTTCGGACGAAATGCAGCGTATTCTTTCGGAAAAGGAAGATTGATTTTTTCGGGGCGTAACGTTTTTTGAAAAAACGCGGGGCGGACGGAAACGCCGCATAAAAAATTCCAAACCGCGCCGAAGATCGGCGCAAAGGGAGGATCATGGCATTATTTTCATCGTTATCGGACAGATTGAACCATATATTTTCCAAGCTGACCAAGCACGGGAAACTCACGGAATTAGAGATCAAGGGCGCAATGCGCGAAGTACGTATTGCTCTTTTGGAAGCGGACGTCAATATTTTCGTTGCGAAGAAATTTATTGCGGACGTATCGGAAAAGGCGGTCGGACAGGAAATTTTAAAGAGCCTGAACCCTGCACAGCAGGTGATCAAGATCGTCAACGACGAATTGATCGCGCTGATGGGTTCGACGAACGCGAAACTGGAAATTGCGGACAAACCGCCGACGGTCATCATGATGTGCGGTTTGCAGGGCGCGGGCAAGACGACGCTGTGTGGCAAGCTCGCCATGCTTTTGAAAAAACAGGGCAAAAAGCCGCTTTTGGTCGCAGGCGATATTTACCGTCCTGCGGCGATCAACCAATTACAGGTCGTGGGCGGAAAGGCGGGCGTGCCTGTCTTTGAAAAAGGCACGCAAAACCCCGTCAAGACGGCAAAACAGGCAATCGAGCAGGCGCGCTCGATGGGCAATGACGTCGTGATCATCGATACGGCAGGCCGACTGCACATCGACGAAACGCTGATGCAGGAACTGGAAAACATCAAAAACGAAGTGCATCCGAACGAGATCTTGCTCACGGTCGATTCCATGACGGGGCAGGACGCGGTCAACGTGGCGGAAACGTTCAACAAACGTC
>CATYEP010000042.1 GCA_958405585.1 uncultured Eubacteriales bacterium | reverse complement strand
ATTACTTTCTATCCTTATACCTCGCGTACAGACATTATTGACTTCACCCCATCCATAACCTATATGTATCGCAGTATATGGACAATTGACAATATCATTGTGCAAGATACTCGTATTCACAGTGTACCCTGCAGCAACAGGCGCGGCTGACAAAAACTCGACTCCGCAATCATGAATATAACAATTTTCTACACTGTTACCCGTAATCAGATCTCTTGCATCCTTTGAATTTACATTGATCTTGTTTTCATTGTTTCGCCAGCCAATCTCTCCTATCACAACCGCAGAACCGGAAATATCTGAAAACTCACAACCAATTATTTTGTTGAATTTAGATGCCCTCGTAATATTTAATGCAGTGATTCCGATTTTGCTGATCCTGCATCTGTCGAATATGATATTTTCCGCATATTCTAAATTCAGCGCAGCCGGACAAAGACTGTCATTGTCTTCCGACGCCATATCGGCACCGCATTCTCGTATATAATTGTTCTGCGCATCCGAATGACCATTGGCATACGAAGGGCGCAGCCATCCTGTATATTCAAAATATAAATTTCTGAATGTTATATTTTTGACTGGCTTTGATTTTCCTGCTCCCCTAACAGACAGCAATACGTCGATAACAGGACAGATAACCTGTGCTTCCTCTATATTTTCCTCCTCTCTTGGTATATAATAGACGTATCCGTCTTTATTGCTGTAAAAAAAATAATCCGGCTCTTTTAAAAACTCATAAGCATTTTCAAGATAAGCAGGATAATTAACAGATGTTCCGCCTTTATGAGTTATATAATAAAAGCCGGGTTGTTTCATATAAATGAATGTATTCGATTCGTCATATTCAATTTTTTGAATATCTGCTCGAGGTTGTGTAAATAAACTCCTGTATACCAATTCTACGGCATCCGGCTCTCTGAATTCAGCATGATGGCCCCGTAACACATATGCAGGCGTACTGTCTTTGTGGCACTCCGTATTCAATATACTACCGGCAAACGCCGCAGCATCAGATCGCGCGCGCATAATACGTCGCCCATTTACATAAAGATGTCTTGTTTGAATGCCGATAAATGCTTTGTATATCCGCTTTTCTCCATCATGCAGCACCCAGTTTGTCAGGAGTTTCCCTCCAGTTATGATCACGCGTTCCTTTTTATACGCACTAAAAATTACTCTTCCGTTTTCCGTACCGCTCTTTTCATCTAATTCAAAGCGGCTGACCCGCAGTGGATAAACATTCTCTCCTTTCTGTGTGATCTTATTTCGCAAATTAACCTTTATTGTATCATATTCAGGTAAATATACACCCTCCCGAAAATAAACCGTTATATCCTGCTCACCCAAAGCCCGAAATTTTTTTAACTCCTCTAATGCGCGTCCTATCGTCTGAAAAGGGTGTCTTTTTGTTCCCGTTGCCTTATCACTGCCATCTGTTGCTATAAAGATTGTCCTCACCCCGTTCCCCCTCGCTGAACGAATTTTTAATTATTATACACAACTTTATTTTAAATGTAAATAGCATTTTTAGTTTTATACATTGCAATATATGTTAAATATGAAAAACAAAAAAATATGCAATATATTAGTTTTCCAAACAGATTATGATTTAGCCAACGCCAGCCCGTTCTTTTTGTCATCCCTTCTCCTTTTTAAAAGCACAAAATAGTATCCATAAAAATATGTGAAAGTCTTGATACAAGTACGGCTTTTATGCATTGTGTTGCGGCTGTTGCCGCAACACAAACCTTCGCGCTTCGCGCTCAGGCGCCGCAGCCAAGCACACGCCATGAAAAAGACAACCAGAACAACACGGAAAAACTAAATCAACAGGGTTTCCGAAAAAGATTTGCAAAGCAAAGATTTTTTGGGAAGAGGAGACGTAACGGAGCAAAGCGGGCGGGTTGCTTTGGCAAGCCGCCGAAAAGCGAAGTTTACGGCGACGAGAAAGCGCGGCGGCGCGGAGCCGTCCCCGCTGACCCGCTTTTGGGGATCGGCTGCCGCTTTTTCCGTCGCGCATGGCTTTTCTTTTTATTGTTTTTTCCGTTCACTGAACCTCTTGAATTTGCTTTTTCGGCAGGCTTAGGTTAGCATAGCTCCTCGCGGACGTCAACGGCCGCAAAATCTCCGCAGAATACGCCATTAATACTCCGTTTTGTTTCAACAAGGCAATTTCTTGCCTTGTTTTCTTTTTGCCTTCTGCATCCCTTTCTCCTCCCCACAGCGGAGATTTTGTCTTTTCCCCGTTGACTTCCGCAGGCTTACTATTCAAAATACCGACCTTTCCCGTCCTATGCACCTCCGCCTCTTGCCCGAAAAAGGCAAATCTAATTCAAGAGGTGTAAGAAAATGGAAATGTTGGTAACAAAGTTCTCGAAAGGCAAGTATCGGAATGAAAGCGAATTGTTCGCCGAAGCAATCTCAAATGAGAATGTCAAACTTATGGGCGAGATGATCGCATTGCAGGCACTCCGTACCGTGAAAAAGTTCGACACGAAAGTTGCGGACAGGCTGTATATCGGCTTAATCAAAGACCTGCATCATATGGGCGAAACAGACTATACCGTATCGGACGGCTATGACGTAGCCCAGACCGCCATCTGCTTTCTCTGCCAATTCGCAGGCAGAAGAGCAACCGAAATCTGCGGCAAAGACCGCAAAGGAAAAGACATCACCATTAAACTTGCCTGCTACCGCGAAGTGGACCATTTTATCGACAGTCTGCGCAACCGCTCTGACAGACACGGAGCAATCGAATCCATAGACTTTGCGGATTACAAAGCCCTGCCTATGGATCCCGTCGACTGTTTCGAACAGGAGCAAACGGATTACAGCAAATACGACGAACTTGTAGGAGCATTACAGTTATCCGCATTGGAACTTGCTATTCTGAACTGCTACATCAACGGCATGGTGCAATCCGAAGTGTGCGCCGAACTCGGCATCGGCAGGGGAAGGATCAACAGCAGAAAGGCAAGCATCCGCAAAAGATACTATTCGCTTTACGGCGCGCTTTGATCTCGTTGAACTTCATACTTTCTTAAAGGCAGACACGGAAAACGTTGTCTGTCTTTTCTTTGTATAGAGTTTAAGTAAACCACGCCTTACATTATATTTTCTACATATAACCATAAAAACAGTATAAATCCGCTTGAGGACATTGTTTCTGTAATTTTGTTATCCTGTCAGGGAAAGGATATTCTTAAATTTTACAAAGAAATTTTTCTAATACGACATTACCTGTCGTATTCGGGTTGTAGAGTATACGCGCGGTGAAAAAAGCAAGCGAAGATTTCAATAAGTTAAATCAAAAAAAACGTGAGGTGATCAAATGAAACAGAAACACTACATAGCAGGGCTTTATTACAGGCTATCTCAAGAAGATGAACGTCAAGGCGAATCGATTTCCATTGACAACCAAAGGACAATACTCCGCAAGTATGCAGAAGAGCGTGGCTTTGAGATCCACGACGAATACATAGACGACGGCGTTTCGGGAACAACTTTTCAACGTCCCGAAGTGCAAAGATTGTTGGACGACGCGAAGACGGGAGTTATAAACACCATCATAGTAAAAGACCTTTCGCGTTTCGGGAGGAACTATATCGAAGTCGGGCAGTACGTCGATTATGTGTTTCCGGCGTTCGGGATACGGTTTATAGCCATACAGGACAACGTAGATACAGAAAACCGTGACAGCGGCGCAATGGAAATGATGCCCATTATGAACGTGTTCAACGAATGGCACGCCGCCAATACCAGCAAGAAGATCAGGACAGTGTTAAAGGCGAATGCACGGGAGGGAAAGTATCATGCGAGGAAGGCTCCTTACGGGTATGTAAAGAGCGATACCGAAAAGAAAACGCCGATCATTGATGAGGAAGCCGCCGCAGTCGTGAAAAGGATATTTGAAATGCGCGCAAGCGGATTGAGCCCGCATAAAATAGCGGATATTCTGAATGCCGAAGGGGTATTGAATCCAAGCCGTTACAGTATGGAAAAGTACGGGATCGTGGGGCGTAAAGAAAACATGGGTTTGTGGTCTTTCTGTGCCGTGAACAGCATCTTAAACAATCCCACTTATTTAGGGCATATGGCGCAGCAACGTTGGAGTTCTATTTCCTATAAGAATCATAAACGCTATAAGCGCGATGAAAGCGAATGGATCGTAGTAAAAAACACACACGAACCAATCGTAACGCAGGAGCTTTGGGATAAAGTACGCGAGGTGGAGAAATCCGTAGCGCAGGGCAGGAAAACAAAAAGAGGATATACGCATCCGCTGTCCGGCTTCTTGTTTTGTGCCGATTGCGGCGGAAAAATGAAATTGAATTATATTAACCGAAACGGTAAGATAGATTTTAATTTCAATTGCGGCAATCATGTGAGGCTCGGAAAATCGTATTGCTTTTCGCATTTTATACAGGCGAAGGATATTGAGGCAATCGTTCTCGACGATATACGGACAATGGCGCAAAGAATTGTTCTCGACGAAAAGACCATCCGTGAGGATTTTATAAAGCACAATACGGAAGTGCAGGAAAAATCCATAAAATCCGCCAAGAAAGAATTGCAGGTAAAGCGTAAACGAACAATTATCCCGCCTTATGCAAATTGCCTATGAGGACAGGCTGAAAGGCAAAATGCCCGAAGATATCTGTATTAACTTTATCCAAAGATATTCCGAAGAACAGAAAAGGCTTGAAACCGAAATTGAGGAGTTGGAAGCAAAGATAACCAAAACGGAAAATACGGTTCAAAGCGCGGACGACTTCATACGGAACATAAAGAAATATCTCGAAGCTCCCGAACTTACCCGTGAAATGTGCTATGAACTGATAGACCGTATTATCATCGGTGGGCATCCGAAACATACGGGTAGAGAACGCGAGATTGATATTGTATATAAAGTCGATATTGCTTCCGTCTTACGGTACAAATTCAATAAGTAACGATAAGCAGCGTATGGGTTATATGAACTCATACGCTTATCTTATGCCCATTCTTGTTCTCTAACAGATAGTGTCCATAAAGATAGGTTACAACGTCGACCCGATAATATTCATTAGAAATTTCCAATCCGTTCGCCTTTAAAATATTCGGTACAATGGTCTTATTGACAAGTTTGGTATACCTGCCGCTCATTTTAAACGCATCTGTGAACTTTATTCCGTCTTCATCAACGCCATTGGGATCGTATATTTTCGCTTTGAATTGCTCAAAAAAAACTTTTGCAGATAACATAACTAATTTTCTCAGATCATTCAGCAGCAGAACCAATGCTTATTATTATATATCCGAATCTTGGGCATGAAGAAATTCATGCCCAAGATTCTTATTTGTATTTTCGGAAAAATGCGTCCAAAAATTTTTTTGCCTCTTCTTCCGTAGAAAGATTAAGGCTGAATGCCGTTTTTTCAGGGATCAACTCTTTGTCTGCCAGAATTTCTTCCGCCGTCCAGTCATAAATCCATAGACTTTTTCCCTTTTCCTGAATTTTATGAAGCAAATCCATCCAATAAATCGTGCGCTTTTCTCCGTCCCCCGGAACCCATTGAATACAGTCAATTGCCTCAATGGATAATATGTCATCCAGGTGTCCCAATGCGCCCTTTCCGTCATAATGATATACACAGTGATCCAAATGATTCGCCTCTCTTTCAATAGAAGGTATGGCATATCTGCGCGCCATCGACGGACTGATCATACACGAAAAATCGCATTGAACCACGGCGCTTTTGCCTTGAGACCAAATCGGATGCCATCCGATACTTCCAAGCCGATCCATTTTTCCTGCTCGATATACCGAATCATAAACTTTTGCATATGCATTATTAATTTCGTTTAATTTTTCCAGTACCGTATCCGGGTCGTCCAGCAATTCCATGCATAAATTTTCCGGACCGATTAAAGCCGAAAGCGTATCCATGTTGCTGTGTAAGTCAAGCATACTGATTAAAAAATTTCCTTGCGCATAGTCTGCCGCTTGTTTTACGGCATTGACCAAGTCAACAAAATTTTCAGATTTTTCATCAAACGAACAATCCAAATCAGAAACTTTATCCGCAATTTTGTTTACCCATATCGTATTATTTTCGCCCCTGTTTTCGATCTTGGCTCCAAAAAAAGTTGCATATTGATCGGGTGCAAAATCACAGGTAAATACGGGGAAACTTTCTCCTCCGTAAAAGGTATTTCCTGCCGCACGTTCAAAATCTTGCAAGACAGCATTAAAGTTACCTTCTCTTACCGCTCTAATCCTCCGCATATAAGATAAATCATACCCTATTGCTCCCTCTCTTTGTTTGGGTGCCGTCACACATATCAATGGCCTCGCAAGCTCCCCCCGCCAAAACGCACTACATGCCGATTGTCGCTCTTCTAAATTATCTACTCCGTACATATTATCTTACCGCCTTATATTGGATTGCGCTATTTGTAATCGGACCGCCCGTTTTACGATCAAATTATTCAGAATATTTTCCTATCCGTAAGAGTTATTTAAAACAGCAAGCTATAAGAGTTTACCAGATAACTCTTCCAAGGAATCGATTGACGTCCTTGAAAATCTGATCGCCAGAAGGATTTTCTCCTTGTAAAATACGGACCTCTTCTCTCCATTGGTCAAACCTTCCGTAAAGCAAAGAGAAAAACCTTCCGTGCAATCGATCATTTCATGCCTTTCATGCCTCAGAAACAACCACATTGAATTCGAGCGTCTGTGCCGTTCCGTAATCCCATGCCCCTGCCGCCGTGTATACGATCCTATACGTCCCGGCCTGCTCAAACGTGTACCGCTCCGCATTTTCCGACAGCGTTTCCCCACTCTCGTTTATGATTTTCCAGCTTATCGCGGAACCGTCCTGCGCCGTCGCTTTGGGTATTTCATATTCCGTCCCTACGTACGTCTCTCTCGCTGCGTCTTCTTCCAGCTCGATCACTGTTCCCGCTCCTGCTCCCAGCTGCATCGTGATTAGATCTACATATACCTCTACATCCTGCCCCGATACATATATGAAGAAATAATCCAATACGTTGTTCGCCGTTATCAGTCCCTTCTCGCGGAAATGCTGCAGGTTTATTTCCACCCACTTGTATACCCCGGGCTCCAACACGTACTGCCCGTCTCCTACATATCCTACCATCACGTTGACTGCTTCCGCTCCTGCATTGTATATCAAAAACTTCAGACTGTCTACTTGTTTGTTCAGATATTTCACCGGTTGGTATACCGTATGCGACGACACCGTTCCCGTTCCGCTGATCCGTATGCCCGTCGTCCCTTTCGTTCCTTCTCCGAAAACATATCTCGCGTCCGACGTTTCCTCGATGACCGCATTTCCGTCGCTTATCTTCAATACGCCTTCCCCGCGGTATGCATCTTCCGGATACAGATTCTGGTCCAGCTTATATCCCATATCGCATACGATCCACTGCGTCGCCGTCTGCTCTCCGTCTCCGTTCGCCGCCGTCCATACGATCTTCAATATGTCTCCCGCCGCCAGCTCGATGCTGCCTCCTTCGTAATGCATCGCTTCCGGCGCCGCCGCTCCGAGTACCGAACCGCGGTACAGCCATGCTTCCCAGCCCACTATTTCACCGTTCGTCACTTCCGGCGCCGTCGGCGTATAGTTTCCGCTCGCCACCGCCGTGTTCTGCATTTCGCCTATCTTCGGTACGTTCAGAACTGCAACCACATTGAATTCGAGCGTCTGTGCCGTTCCGTAATCCCACGCTCCTGCCGCCGTGTATACGATCCTATACGTCCCGGCCTGCTCAAACGTGTACCGCTCCGCATTTTCCGACAGCGTTTCCCCACTCTCGTTTATGATTTTCCAGCTTATCGCGGAACCGTCCTGCGCCGTCGCTTTGGGTATTTCATATTCCGTCCCTACGTACGTCTCTCTCGCTGCGTCTTCTTCCAGCTCGATCACTGTTCCCGCTCCTGCTCCCAGCTGCATCGTGATTAGATCTACATATACCTCTACATCCTGCCCCGATACATATATGAAGAAATAATCCAATACGTTGTTCGCCGTTATCAGTCCCTTCTCGCGGAAATGCTGCAGGTTTATTTCCACCCACTTGTATACCCCGGGCTCCAACACGTACTGCCCGTCTCCTACATATCCTACCATCACGTTGACTGCTTCCGCTCCTGCATTGTATATCAAAAACTTCAGACTGTCTACTTGTTTGTTCAGATATTTCACCGGTTGGTATACCGTATGCGACGACACCGTTCCCGTTCCGCTGATCCGTATGCCCGTCGTCCCTTTCGTTCCTTCTCCGAAAACATATCTCGCGTCCGACGTTTCCTCGATGACCGCATTTCCGTCGCTTATCTTCAATACGCCTTCCCCGCGGTATGCATCTTCCGGATACAGATTCTGGTCCAGCTTATATCCCATATCGCATACGATCCACTGCGTCGCCGTCTGCTCTCCGTCTCCGTTCGCCGCCGTCCATACGATCTTCAATATGTCTCCCGCCGCCAGCTCGATGCTGCCTCCTTCGTAATGCATCGCTTCCGGCGCCGCCGCTCCGAGTACCGAACCGCGGTACAGCCATGCTTCCCAGCCCACTATTTCACCGTTCGTCACTTCCGGCGCCGTCGGCGTATAGTTTCCGCTCGCCACCGCCGTGTTCTGCATTTCACCTATCTTCGGTAAATCTGCCAGAACTTTTATGTCTCGGGGAATTACCGTAGTACCCCAAACGTTTTCGGCCGTATACACTACCTGATAATTTCCGCCTTGTTCGAATATATAAGTCTCCAAATTATCCGAACCGAGCTGATTCCCGACCGAATCATATAATTTCCAGGACACATTGACCGCACCGCTTGCAACGGGCTGCGGAATTCTGAAGCTGACACGTAATTCTGTTTCAAAAACATCGTCCTGTGCGAACGTCAGGGCGGGCCCGTAATGATCTGAATGCACCGAAAACATGTCGGCATAGACGTTAATTGCTTCGCCCGAAACCGTAAAGGTAAGTTTTTTCAAGATACCGTTTTCGATCACACCCCAGTCCTCATACCAGCTCGGCAAAAGATCCACCATATACCAAGCTCCGGCAGGCAGTGTGAAATCAGTACTCTGAAAATTCGCTCCGAACGACACTGTGACAGCATTATCCGCCGCATTGTACATCATGAATACAAACCGCGTCAGGCTTCCGTTTAAAACCAAATTCGGAGACCACGTGCCTATTGCGCGATCGGTTCCCGTCAGACGGAGCGAAGCGTTGCCGCTCAAAACATACCGCGCATCCGTATTCCAGGACAAGTTAGTGACTAATCCGCTTTCCGCCGTATCACCGAAAACACTGTCCAGTTTACGGCCGGCATCACATAAAATATATTGCGTTGCCGAAACCGATCCGCCTGCATTCTCCGCTTTGTACACGATCTTTAAAATATTGTCGTGAGTCAGATCTGCTTCCGTCGGATTTCCGGTCAACACCGTTTCTGCCGCATTTGACTTGGTCATAAACAGAGAAGGATACAAATACGCCGTCCAAGTCAAATTATCGCAATTTGTGACAGCAGGGGCCTCGATCGTATATTTGCCGACATCGACGACCCGGTTATAGAAAGGCAGTTCAAAAACAGGAAGATCTGCTTCGATAAAGAGTACTTTCACCAATGTACTGGTCCCAAATACGTTCGTGGACGTATATACAATGCGATATTCGCCGCCCAGCGTCGGGGTAATGCTCGGAACATTCAAATCTCCGAACGGTTGTCCGTTGGGATCGTAAATCTGCCAAGTCACTTCGGAATTATCCTCTGCGGCCGCGATCGGAACAACGAAAGCCGTATCTGCCTTGCCCTCAAAAATCGCATCGCCGGGTACCGTTAAAATCGGACCTCCGTTTCCAAAATGCACCGTAAAACAATCAAAATATAGTGCAATTTCACCCATGGACGATGCTGTCATATTCAGAGCGACCAATGTATTTTTGTCAATCACTCCCCAATCTTTATACCACCCCGGAATAAAATCGACCATCCGCCATTCACCCGCCGGTACAACAAACGTATTCGCCTTCCCGACCAAAAGATGGGCGTCCTCCGCGGATGCGTTATAGACCATAAAGTTGAACTGAGACTGCTCTCGATTCAGGTACACACCGGGAGCCCACACGCCGGACGCCGTTCCCTGTCCGGAAAGCAGCAGTGAATCGGTCCCCGTAAACGCATATGCAGGATTATTGCTGATTTTAAAACCGGTGAGCCCCTTTTCATATACATCCGTATATATCTCATCGAGCCGCATACCCGAGTCACACTTAACAAAGCGTTCCGCCGTTCTCGTCCCTTCTTCGTTGACCGCAGTGTATTCGATGCGGATCAGATCATTATCATTCAAGACCACGCTTTCGGCATTTGCCTCAAGTTCTGCGGGTTCTTCATTATACTTGGTGAAAGAATGTTGTATTTTAAATATACGCCAGCTCAAATCACCGTCATTCGCCACTTCGGGTACGGGGATCTCATAACTGCCAGGGGCTGTTACTTCATTCATCCGATCCTGCGTGATGACGGGATAGTACCCTACATACAGAGAAATTGTCTTTTGCACCGATTCGTAAGGATTGCTCGCCGTATAGGAAATAGTATACTCGCCTTTTGTCTGCGGAACAAAACTTTCTGCATCCTTTGCAATGCTCTTTCCGTCCGGGCCGATAATTTCCCAGAATACGGTTCCGTTCGACACTTCGGGAACAGGCACTTCATAAACCGTTCCCGGCTCAACGGTGTCCGTATAATTTTCAAATTTCATCACCGGAGCATTCTCGTTCTCCAAATTTGCGTAGAAACCGTCGATATAGAACGTTAAAACTTCGTTATGACAAGTAACCCCCAGGTTGAAATTTTTGAAATTCTTTATATCGTACCGATATGACTGTTCATCCTCCGGAATGGCAGGGTTATAGAGCGCCTCATCCACCAAAGTACTCAGTTCTTCGATCGTAAACTCGAATTTCGTCCATTGCTTTTTGAGCGCCCAGCGTACCTGCACGTTAGAAAAAGTACGGAATTGAATATCTCGGTCGTTATCGTTATATATCCATAGGCTGATCGAATAATAATCCGACAAATCCGTCAGTTGATTGGTGGAAAGCCAAAACGAAGGCCAGGAATCCCCTCCCGTAGGGATGGTCGTAAATTTAAAAGATCCCGTCCCCTCTTTGATGTATTTCGGATCATCGTTAAAGCTGAGTTCTGCAGGTTGATTATTGACCGTGGTCCACGCATTGAGGTATTCCGGACGATCTGCACTTTCAAGTTCATGCTCTTTCCGGATCTTCACCCCCTGCGGAATGGGATCGCCCGTCAATACCGCACGAAAATTATCCAGATACAGATGTCTTCTTTCTTGGTCAGCAGAAGTCTTGTTATCAAACGCAAACTTAAAATTCCAAACATTTTTAATGTCGATCAGCTGAATCAAAAATCCCCGATCGAACGGAATTTCCACTTCGTTCATACAATTCGGCTGAAGCGTAACTTCCGTTACGCTGGAAGTGCCGCCCGTCTTGACAGAGAAAGAAAAATAAAATTTTACTTCTTCCTCCATCGCATTATAGATATCGATGCGGAATGCAGTCACGTCCGAATAGTCAAACTTCGGCAAAAACTCCGTTTCGGTATACATGACCATGGCAGGTTTTGCCGCTTCACCCTGCGTTTCGTTTCCGTCGATAAATAATTCTGCCGCATGCTCCCCCTGGGTCACCGCATGCTCCGGCGAGGAAATAATTTCCATTTTACCGAACGCATTGTAATAAAGCATCTGCCGCATTTCTTCCTGGCTTTCAAACCCGCACAACACCACTTCGTCCGATTTTCCGGGACCCGCACAGGCAACCGTGCCGATCCCGCAGACAATCAGTATTATCGCTGCCAAAAAAAGCAACCATCCCCTTTTCCGAACTTTCATACTTTTCCCCTCCTCACCTTTACGGCGTCGCTTTATACTTTATATGTGTAAAAAAGATTATCCAAATACAGCGTCTGCACATCGGTATCTTCTCTCGATACTTCGAAAAGAATGGATGTCACTTCGTTCAGATATTCCCACGTTATGTCATAGAGTTTGGGAATGACTACGTGATTCCACCCCTCTATCAGTGTAACATTGGCAATTCTGTGCTGCCGTACCGAACTTCCCTCCGCATATTCCAGCCGAACAGAAAACTCCACTTCTCTCTTTGAATCGTTGTAAACCCAGAACTCGATCGTATCCACCGAATCCGGCATATCTGTACCGAAAAAGTCTTCCCTCGATACCTTTATATACGGTTTATAGGTCACGTTTTCAAAACTGTTGCCCTGATAAGGACGGATTTCCCATTTTAAAGCACTTCCCTTCTGCGCAAAATCCTCGCTCAGGCTGATATCCATGTGATGATTTTCGTAGCCGGGTTGTGCATCCGTTCCTTCCGAAACTTCCCAGATAGAAAGGTCGGCTTCTTCGTCAAATGCATTCACGCTCTTCACCTTGTTGGACAGGAATCGGCTTACCGAAATGCTTTCCCCGTCTTTGGTCAGCGTCGCCGTAAAATTGTTGATCGGCTGATCCAAATTTATTTCATAACGATACACGATCCCTTCCCCGGAATCTCCGCGGAAAATTTCTTTTGTCCCTTCCGGAACCTCTCTCTCC
>CATYEP010000041.1 GCA_958405585.1 uncultured Eubacteriales bacterium | reverse complement strand
AGCATTTTCGCCCGCAAAACACGAATCATGCTATTAATTTTGCTTATAACTCCGTCTGAAAAGTTTCTTGCCCGTTCATATTTTATTTTCCGCCTTTTAAACGTTCTCCCCGTTCTCCCAATAATTAGCACAAAAGCATTACGGCGTGCCATCCGATACTTTTTCAAACAAAAAATGCGCGCTCTATCGGATGCTATCCGTTCGGATAGCATCCGGATACTGTTCGGAACACGTCCGCCCCTTACCACGACAAATAAAAGGAGATTTTGTCTTTTTCCAAAATACGCGAAAAAGCAGAAGATCCCTGCCTGTTCATCATACAGGCAGGGATCTTTTTTCTTCTTTACGCGCTCTTTTTAATGAGTTCGGGCTTGGAATTGCCTAAAACACAGTCGCGCGTGATCTTCACTTCGCTGATATCATTGTCCGACGGGATCTGATACATGACGTCCGTCATAATGTTCTCGATGATCGTGCGCAGTCCGCGCGCGCCCGTCTTCAATTTGATCGCCGTACTCGCGATCTCGCTCACTGCCGACGGCTCGAAAGAAAGTTTTACCCCGTCCAATCCGATGAGTTTCTGATACTGTTTGATCAGCGCATTCTTCGGTTCGGTCAGGATCTTCACCAGCGCCGTTTCGTCCAGCGGCTGCAGATTTACCACGATCGGCACACGTCCGACGAACTCAGGGATCAACCCGAATTTCGTCAGATCCTGCGGCTTCACATCGTCGAAAAGCTGATAATCCATTTCGTCCGTACTCTTGACTTTGCTTCCAAAACCGAGGGACGTATCGTCCTTTCGCGCCTGGACGATCTTATCCAATCCCACAAACGCGCCGCCGCAGATAAACAGAATATTCGTCGTGTCAATACGCATGCACTCCTGCTGAGGATGCTTCCTCCCGCCCTGCGGAGGTACGTTCGCGATCGTACTTTCAATGATCTTTAAAAGCGCCTGCTGTACCCCTTCGCCCGACACATCGCGCGTGATGGATACATTCTCGCTCTTACGGGCAATCTTGTCGATCTCGTCGATATAAATGATGCCACGCTGCGCCTTTTCGATATCGTAATCCGCATTCTGGATGAGTTTGAGCAGAATATTTTCCACGTCTTCACCCACATACCCCGCTTCCGTCAGGGTCGTTGCGTCGCTCGTGGCAAACGGTACGTTCAGGATTCTCGCCAGCGTACGCGCCAAAAGAGTCTTGCCGCAGCCCGTAGGACCGAGCAGAAGTATATTGCTCTTTTCAATCTCGACATCGTCGTTCTTTCTGGTCAGCTCGCTGTTGATACGCTTATAATGATTGTATACGGCTACCGACAAAACTTTCTTCGCCTTGTCCTGCCCCACAATATATTTATCCAGTTCCGCTTTGATCTCCGAAGGCTTTTTCAGTTCCACAGTATCCGTCGGTTTCTCCTGCGCCGCACGGATCTCCTCGTTACAGATCTCCACACATTCGTCGCAGATGGACAAACCGTCCGGCCCGCTGATCAGTACCTTCGTGCGGCTCTTCGGTTTGCCGCAAAATGAACAGCATTGTTCTTCTTTCATGGTTGTTGTCCTCCTTTCGCACCCCTTGCGGGCCGCGGGATGGTTGTATGTCAATAACAAAGCACGCCGCGGTTTCGTAAATTGAAACGAACGGCGGCGCTGCTCTCAAACCGGTACAAATTCCTTCGCACCGTCTTTATCTTTTATAGAATACATTGTCGACAAGCCCGTAATTTTTCGCCTCTTCCGCAGACAGGTAATTGTCGCGGTCCGTATCACGCTCGATCTCCTGGATGCTCCTGCCCGTGTTTTCAGCCAAAATACGGTTCATCTTGTCTTTGATCTTAAGGATATGCTCTGCCTGGATCTTGATATCGCTCGCCTGTCCCTGCGCTCCGCCAAGCGGCTGATGAATCATGATCTCACTGTTCGGAAGCGCAAAACGCTTGCCTTTCGTGCCGCTGGAAAGCAAAAATGCTCCCATGCTCGCCGCCATTCCGATACAGATCGTCGATACGTCGCAATGAATATATTGCATCGTATCGTAGATCGCCATGCCCGCCGTTACGCTTCCGCCCGGACTGTTGATATACAGGCTGATATCCTTGTTCATATCCTTCGCTTCCAGGTAAATCAGCTGCGCCACAATGGTATTCGCCATGCCGTCGTTGATCTCACCCGAAAGAAAGATGATACGGTCTTCCAGCAGGCGCGAATAAATATCGTAAGAACGCTCGCCCCGGCTGGATTGCTCCACTACCATCGGAATAAGATTCATTTTGATTTCGTCCATGTCTTCTCCAATCGCTCTCGACGGGCATAAAATCCCGTGCAATTACTCCGCTTTATCTTCCTTTTTTGACGCTTTCTTTGTCGTCTTCTTCGCCGCAGGTTTTTCTTCCCCGTCAGCCTTCTTCGTTGTCTTCTTCGCTGCAGGCTTTTCTTCGCTGTCAGCCTTCTTCGTCGTCTTCTTTGCCGCAGGCTTTTCTTCGCCGTCAGCCTTCTTCTTCGTCTTCTTTGCAGCGGGCTTTTCTTCGCTGTCCGCTTTCTTCGTCGTCTTCTTCGCTGCGGGTTTCTTTTCTTCCGCATCCGCCGTCATGTTGTTGTTCTCTTTCAGGAAAGCAAACAGCTTGTTGATGACGATGTCGTTGCCGATGTATTCGCGCTGAGAAGCGTCCACGTCTTTCTTATATTCTTCCAAAGACTTGTTCGCCGCTTTTGCGAACTCTTCGAGCTTTGCGTCGATCTCCGCGTCTTCCGCTTTGATATTCTCTTCACGGATGATCTTATCGATGACCAGCTGGCTCTTGACGGTATCCGTCGCCTGCGAACGATAGCCTTCACGGAAAGTCTTAAGATCCGTTCCCATATACTTGAGATAATCCGCAAGTTTCATTCCGCCGTACTGCATGCCGAGACGATACTCCATGTTGCGCATCATCATATCCATCTGATTCTCGATCATCGCATCAGGGATCTCCACTTCCGCGTTGTCGGTGATGGCTTTCACGATGTTGTTTTCCGTTTCGGAATCGCCCTTTTCTTTTGCCTGCTTTTCAAGGCGTTCGCGCGTCTCTTTCTTATAAGCGTCCACGCTTTCCGCACCCGCCGCGTCTTTGATGAACTCGTCGTTGATCTCAGGCAGCTCTTTCTTTTCCAGCTTATTCAGCTTGACAGCAAACACGGCATCTTTCCCCTTCAGGTTTTCCGCCTGGTAGTTTTCGGGGAACTTCACGTTTATATCCTTCGCCTCTCCTACTTTCATGCCGATGACCTGATCTTCAAATCCCGGAATAAAAGAATTGCTGCCGAGTACGAGCGGATAATTCTCGCTTGTGCCGCCTTCAAACTTTTCGCCGAAATCGATGGTAGCCGTATCTCCCTTTTCCGCTGCACGGCCTTCCACCGCCACAAGACGGCTGTTGCGCTCCTGCAGACGTTTGAGTTCGGACTCCACGTCTTCATCCTTTACATTATACTCAACTTTTTTAATGTTTATACCCTTGTAATCGCCCAATTTCACATCGGGTTTTACGGGCGCCACCGCAACGAGCACCGCGCCGTTTTCGCTGATGTCGTCTACGGACAGCTGCGGCTGACCGACTACGGTAAAGTTATCCTTTTCCTTTTCCACGATATCATAATAATGATCGGAGAAGAGATTGTTCAGCGCATCTTCATAGAAAACTCCCTTTCCGTAATTCAGCTCGATAACGTGCCTGGGGGCTTTGCCCTTGCGGAATCCGTTGACAAAATATTTGCCGCGCGTCTGTTCATACGCTTTCTGATTAGCGGCATCCCACTCATTTTTGTCAAACGTCATGGTGATTTTCACTGTGCTCTTCTCGGAAGATTCGGTTTTGTATTTCATAAAAACTTCTCCTGCTATAATTTGCCTTTTTACTCGTTATAGTATTTTAGCACAAAGCAAACGTTTTGCAAAGCGTTTTTATGCAAATGATTTACTTTTTTTGGCGAATACGCTATAATAAACAGAGCAAACGGCAAAAACAGCAGTATTTCCCGATCAAACGCCGTCTGAAAAAAGGAGCAGATCATGCCACAGGACGCCTTTACGCTGCGCCACATCGCGCGAGAACTCGACGAACAGCTGCGCGGCGGAAAAGTCAACAAAATCATTCAGCCGTCGCGCGACGAGATCGACATCTTGCTGTATGCGGGCGGAAAAACAAAAAAGCTCGTACTCAACACGAACGCATCCTTTGCGCGCGTTATTCTTTCGGATATTCCGCGCACCGCGCCCGACGTAGCGCCCAATTTCTGCATGCTTCTGCGAAAATACATCACGGGAGCACAGCTTCTTTCCGTCGCACAATGCGGTTTCGAGCGGATCCTCGCATTCACATTCGACTGCTGCGGCGAATTTTCCAGGGCGACGCGCATCCTTTACGCCGAGATCATGGGCAAATACTCCAACCTGATCCTCACGGAAAACGGGATCATTGCCGGAGCGCTGAAAATTTCCTCTTTGCAGGAAAATTTCAAACGCGCGCTTTTCCCGGGCGTCAAATACATGCCCCCCGAACCGCAGGATAAAGCCGACCCGTCCGACGAGGCGCGGCTTTGCGAACGCTTGTCTGCTTTTCAGGGAGGCGATTTTGCGGAATTTTTGTTCGGCAACCTTTCGGGTCTTGCCCTGCCGACCTGCCGTATCCTTGCCGATAAGCTCGAAAATCCTGACCGACCTTTGGGAGAAAATGCCACAAAAACGGCACAACGTATCCGGGAATTTATATTCTCTGACGAAGTTTCCCCTGCTGTAGAACGGGTGAACGGGGAAGCCAGGGATTTTCATGCGCGCTATAACGGAGAAGGGTACCCGACCGTCTGCGCCGCCGCCGATGCCTATTATACAGAACGGGAAACAAAGCGCGATTTCAATGAAAAAAAGCGCAAACTGGAAAGCCTTTTGCAAGCGCGACGCAAGAAAGAGGAGAAAAAGCTCGCCCTCTTGCGCGAACGCGAAAACAGCTGCGCGGACATGGAAAAAAACCGAATTTTCGGTGAACTTATCACGGCAAACCTTTACGCGCTGCGCAAAGGAGCGGAAGGCTGCGAAGTCGTCAATTATTACGACGAAAATGCTGCGACTGTCCGCATAGCGCTGGATAAAACGCTTACGCCTGCACAGAACGCACAGAAATATTATAAAAAATACAACAAGCAAAAGCGCACGCTTGCGGCGGTCGCGCCGCAGAAAGCGGAAGCGGAATCCGACCTCGATTACACCGAAAGCATGCTTTCCGCACTGGCGCGCGCAGAAAATACGCTGGATCTGACGGAAATAGAACAGGAACTGCGCGATACGGGGATTTTGCCCCCCGAAAAGAAAAAGTTAAAAAATGCACCCGTTGTCCCCTTCCGCGTCTTTGCCGTGGGAAAATTCCGCATATTTGCAGGGCGGAACAACGTTCAGAACGACAGACTCCTGCGCGAAGCCTCCCCCGACGATCTTTGGCTGCATACACAGAAGTATCACAGTTCGCACGTACTCATCCGCACGGAAGGACGTAAAATACCCGATGAGGTACTTCTCGCCGCCGCCGAAATCTGCGCATGCTTTTCGGACGCCAAACAAGGAAATAAAATACCCGTCGATTACTGCCAGCGCCGATTTGTCAAAAAGCCGCCCAGAGCAAAAGCGGGGTTTGTAACTTACACCGATTTCAAAACCATCCTCGCTGACCCGAAACGCCATTCGGAACTGGAAATTTGATTTCTGCGCTTCGGCAAACAACCAGAGCAAGCAATCGCCGCTGTTGCGAAAATCGCAACAGCGGCGATTTTTTAAAGCCGGTGTCCGCACGCACGGTGATCTGAAAAGTATGCATCAACACAACTACGTTTTATGAAACCTAAAAAGTTTAGCGTCCGTTGAATGTTGAGCGAAGCCGTTGTCGAACAACGATCAGGCAAAAATGGAGCATCAGTCGAACCGCAGTCGGATGTTCAGCGAAGCCGTTGTCGAACAACGATCAGGCAAAAATGGAGCATCGATCGAACGGCAGTCAGGCAGTTGTTGAACCGCAGTCGGTCGTTCAGCAGAGCAACTGTCGAACAACGATGAGGCGACAATGCGACAGTTGAAAGGACATTGAAAAAAAGTTGAGCGCTGGGATTTGAACAATTTATAAAAGTCTTTTTTCGCGTAATTTCTGGAAAAACGGCTTTTTTGTGCAATTCCCTTGCCTTCGTTGTAAATACATGTTACAATACACATGATCATAAAAACATAGAATTGTGAGAAAATTCATGCAAGATAATACTATATCCGTCTGTTACAGCGGCAATAAAAGAGTTTTCCCGGGGCTTTTGCTTTCGGTGCTGTCGCTTGCCAAATATACACAGCGTCCGCTGCATATTTACATTCTTTCCATGGATCTGCACGAGCAAAATGCGAATTATCTGCCGTTCAGTGAAAACCAGATACATATTCTCAACGAAGTTTTACGTCAGAAAAACCCGGAAAGCCTTGCGGAACTGGTCGACGTGGGAGAATTTTTCCGCAAGGAACTTGCCGCAGGGAAAAACGCAAAAAATTATTATACGCCCTACGCACAGCTTCGATTGTACCTGTCCGAACTGGAACAGATGCCCGACAAACTCATATACCTCGACATCGATACAATGGCGGCTTCGGATATCGGACAGCTGTACGATATCGACATTTCCGGTTATGAATATGCCGCGGCACTGGATTATATGGGCAAATTCTGGATCTCGCCCGTTTACTGCAACTCTGGCGTATTGCTTTTGAATCTTCCCGAGCTGCGCCGCACGAAGCTTTTTCCGCGGGTACGCGAATATGTGGCAAAACATCGCATGATCATGCCCGACCAGACGGCTTTACACCGCCTGCACAGAAAAAGAATGATCCTGCCCATGCGATTCAATGAACAGAGAGGCATCAAAAAAGATACCGTCGTCAAGCATTTCTGCCGCGGAATATTCTGGCTTCCCTTTTTTCATATTTATAATATCAAGCAATGGGAACGCGACGCCGTCCACAAACGTCTGAAAATACATTACTACGACGATCTTTATGATCAATACGATCAGCTTGCAAAATCATACGATCTGGAGAAATAGCCATGTCTGATACAACGATCCATGTCTGCTATTGCGGAAATAAAAAAATATTCCACGGATTGCTCCTTTCGGCCCTGTCACTTGCCATGCGGACAAAACGTCCCCTGCACCTGTATATTCTGTCCATGGATCTGCACGAACAAGATCCCGCTTATCTGCCTTTCAGCCAAAACCAGATGGACATCCTTAACGGGGCGCTGCGCGAATTCAATGCGGACAGCTGTGCGGAACAGAGAGATCTGCGCGATCTTTATCTTAATATGCAAAAACACAACAAAAACGCCCACAATATGTACACTCCGTATGCCCAACTGCGGCTGTATCTGACGGAACTTGAAAATATTCCCGACAAGATCCTGTATCTCGACGTGGATACAATGTGCATGAAAGACGTCGGAGAACTCTACGACATCGATATTTCCGACTATGAATACGGCGCGGTCATCGACAATATCGGAAGCGTCTGGACAGACAAACATTACTGTAATTCGGGCGTTCTGCTGCTGAATCTGCCCAAGATCCGCGAAACACACCTTTTCGAACGCGTTCGGCAACGTATCTGCGAAAAATGGATGTGGATGCCCGATCAGTCCGCCCTCCATGAACTTGGTTCCGAACGGCTGTATTTGCCACGTAAATTCAACGAACAGAGCCGCAAACTGCGCGATGATACCGTCATTAAGCATTTCTGCAAGGGTATCAAAGTCTATCTTATCCTTCCCCTTTCCTATAACGTCAAACAGTGGGAACGCAAAAAAGTTCATAAAAAGCTAAAATATTTCTGTTTTGACGATATTTACGCAAAATACGATGACATCGCGCAAAAACACAATATCGAACAATGAATTTCCCGTCGGCTGCAATGTTGCAGCCGACGGGTTATATACCAACGAAACGACTTACCTTCCGCATGCGAAAAGTTTGCCTTCTTTTGTCTTGCTAAAAATCGTTTGCCGTTTCCTTATTAAATTTACGTTTGCTTTTACAAAACAAAGAGCGGAGCGGCTGCAATATTTTGCAGCCGCTCCGCTCTGTATATTTTCTGATAATATACAGCAACGGAAAACAGCTCCCAAGGCATAAATTGTGCTATGCGAATCAATAGCGGATAAAACTTTCCTGCGCGTTCAGCGGTTTTTCCTGCGAAACGACAGCCCTGTATTTCCCGTCCGGCCCGAGTTCGCGCGCCTTGACATTATCGGCAAGCATCGTCTGTAAAAAATGCAAGATCTTATTCTCAATTTCTCCGTGCGGGACGGGCGCCGCAATTTCAACGCGCTTATCCGTATTCCGCGTCATAAGATCGGCACTGGAAATATACATTACGCGGTCTTCTTTCGTGCCGAAACAATACACGCGGGAATGCTCCAGAAATCTCCCCACGATCGAACGAACGGTAATGTTCTCCGTTTTTCCCTTTACGCCAGGCAGCAAACAACAGATACCGCGTATGATCAGCCGTATCTTTACCCCTGCGCAACTCGCTTCCACAAATTTGTCGATGATGGTTTTGTCGGTCAGGCTGTTCATCTTCGCCAAAATTTCCCCGTCTCCGCCCGCTCTTGCCTTTTCTATTTCCCGATCGATCAGACCGATCAGTCCCGGTTTGAGAGTCTGCGGCGCAACCAGAAGTTTTTTATAAGTATAATCGGTGTTGCAGATCGCAATATTTCGGAAAAACGCCACCGCATCTTCCCCGATCTCGCTGTCCGCAGTGATCATATTCAGATCCGTATATTGTTTTGCCGTCGCTTCGTTGTAGTTCCCCGTGCCGAGATGCGTTATGTAACGGATCTCTTCCCCTTCCTTGAGCACGATCGATATGATCTTGGAATGTACTTTGTAATTTTCCATGCCGTAAATGATCGTACAGCCCGCTTCCTGCAGTTTCGCCGCAAAATGCAGATTGTTTTCTTCGTCAAACCGCGCGCACAGTTCTATGACGACCGTCACCTGCTTCCCGCGTTCGCACGCGCGGCAAAGCGCATCCACGATCCGCGAATGATTGTCCAGACGATAGATCGTGATCTTGATCGACAAAACACGCTTGTCTTTGGCACATTCTTCCAGAAGATCTACCAACGGCTCCATGCTGTCATACGGATAAGAGAGGTAAACATCTTTTTCGGAAATAAGATCGATCAGCGATTCCGCTTCCCGCAATTCCTTGGCTTCCGCACCCTTGAAAGGCGGATATTTCAAAGCCGCCGCCGTTTCGGCCGGCAAATAATTTCCGATCGAAAACAAAAATTTATAATCAAAATAATGCGGTTCCTCAAAACAATAATCCGAATTCAACTTGAGTTGCTTCATGACAAAACTGCAAAGCGGCGAACGCATATCGTCCACTTCCAGGCGCACCACGCCCTGCCTTGCGCGCGTTTCGATCTTCTTTTTCATAAATTCGGAAAAATCATGCTCGACATCCGTATCGTCCACACGCGTATCCAGGTCGGCATTCCTCGTGACGCGCATCATCAGTTTTCCGCGCACCGTGTACCCCGAAAACGCCAGATGACCGAATGCTTTCATCAATTCTTCGACGGGCACGACTTTCGCTTTCTTTCCGTAGCCGATCCTGTACAGTCGGTCGATGGCGGGATTTACATACATGACTCCGATCATATCCCTTCCGCCGCGTTCCAGCTCCCAGAGCATATAATTTTTCTTGTTCTCGAACTGGATCATCGGATGTTTTGCGTCAAGCACCATCAAGGAAAGCAACGGCATCACGCGCGAAAGAAAATAGCTCTTGCATTCCTCGCTCTGCCGCGGCGTCAGATCCGCCGCGGTCAGGATGCGCAGGCCCGCTTTGGAAAGTTCGCCACGAAGTTTTACGTATGCGGACGCGCGGCTCTTGTAATGCTTGCGCACGACCTGCATGATCCCCCACAACTGTTTCGCCGCCGTCAGCTGCGTCTTGTTGTCGGTGATTTCGGGTGTTTCCAGCATCTCATTGTACAAACTGCCCACCCGTACCATAAAAAACTCGTCCAGGTTCGAACAAAAAATAGACAAAAATTTGCAACGCTCCAAAAGCGGATTGCTAAGATCCGCCGACTGATCCAATACCCTCTTGTTGAACAAAAGCCAGCTGTATTCCCTGTTTACATAAATATCGCGGATAAACCGCTTCTTCGCTTTCTCAACGGGACTCAATTCCTTCACGATATTATTTCTCCTTTCGCTCTTTTCACACCCGTTCACTTTTTCTTACTTTATTCCTGCGCATCCGCTTTCATGTCTTCTTTCGTGTTTTCCGTGGTTTTCTTTTGCTTCGATGCAACTTTTTTTGATGCTGTTTTCTTTCCGGATCCGACAGATTTTTTTTGCGCCGTTTCAGATTTTTTATCCGTGAGTTTCATACTTTTTGCGGCGCGCTTTCTGCGGGAGCCCTGTGCGCCGTCCGCAGATGTCTGCCGTTCTTCTTCACACAAAACATAGCACTGCCGCGCAAAATCGTAATACGAACCCTGCAGACGGTTTTCCAAAATCAGCTGTAAATACCCTTCCTTCACGCCGCGCGAACTGATGCGGATCTCTTTTGCCCCGAAACGTTTGAAAAGCGTCTTTGCCACTACCGCGGCGATCCCTGCCGAATACAGTTTTTCGGGCGCCGATTCCAAAATCAGCCTGGAACGGTCGCGCCCTTCGATCAGATGATCCGCCAGTTTTTTGAACTTTTTATAGGTCATGACACGTTCTTCCGACTTGTCTTCCTTGTAAAAAGCGCCATAAAGTTCATACAACGCCCCGCAATTCGCGCCGACTGCTATCACCGAATCGAAAGAGCCTTTCCCCGGAACTTCCGCTTTATCAAACTTCTTTTTCAGATATTTCTGAATTTTATCCGCTTCTTTTACGGACGGCTGGATCTTCTCCACAAATTTTTCATGAAGTCTGAAAATGCCGAAATCGAGAAATACCCGTTTGGAAAGGTCTTCCCCCGCAAGATCGCAGATCTCGATGCTTCCGCCGCCGATATCCACAAGCGCCGTTCCCTGTTCGGCCCCGAACTCGCGGTTTGCCGCAAAGTCGCAATACGCTTCCGTTTCTCCCGATACAGGATTGATAGGAAGCCCCGTACGTTTGAGTATCGCTTCGCTGACCCGTCCGCTGTTTTCCACCGCGCGCAACGCCGCCGTGGAAATAAGGTACACTCTGTCCGCCGACAGATTCCTGCACTTTTCTTTCATGTCCGATACGGCCGCCGCCAGCTTATCAATGCCGCGCGCCGACAGATCTTTCCCTTCCATATAATGCAGCATCGCCAGATTCACGCGGTCGCTGAATACCGTCTGTAAACGCGTTCCGTCCGTTTCCGCTGCGATCAGCGATATACTGCTCGAACTGATATCAATGACACAATATTTCATGCTTTCTCCTGCCGCTCCTTCCGCTCACCTTCCGAAACAGACGCCGATATCCTCTGCCTGGCGCACAATATCCGACGCCGGATCGACAAACTTGTACTTACCCGCAACATCGGGAAGTGCGTTGAAAGTGATATCCCTGCCCGCAACGGCTACCGTGACGCCGAATTGTCCCTGCGCCGCGAGTTTCCCCGCATAGCTTCCCAATCTGGAAGAGAGTACGCGATCATAGGGCGAAGGATTCCCGCCGCGCTGGATGTATCCCAGCACCGTGCCGCGCGTTTCGATCCCCGTCCGCTCGCCGATCACTTCCGCCAGATGTTGGGTGACCGTCGTTTCGCCGCGCTCCGTCCTCACAAACACGCGCTCTTTCTTTTTAAACCGCGCTTCGCTGTCCAAAACCGCACCCTCGCCGACCGCTATGATGTTGCAAGGCTTACCGTCCTCATAGTTTTTCCGAACCGCTTCGCAGATCTTATCGATATTGAACGGGATCTCCGGCAGCAAAATAACTTCCGCTCCCGCGGCGATCCCCGCATACAATGTCAGCCAGCCCGCTTTATTTCCCATCACTTCCACAAGGATCGTCCTGCCGTGGCTCGCCGCTGTCGTACGGACTCTGTCGATCGCTTCCGTCGCCACGTCCACCGCCGTATGAAATCCGAACGTAACGTCCGTTCCGTAAATATCATTGTCGATCGTTTTGGGCAATCCGATCACATTACAGCCTTCCGCACACAGAAGCGCCGCCGTACGGTGCGTGCCTGCCCCGCCCAGCGTAAACAGACAATCCAGCCCCATCTTTTTATAGTTCGCACGCATCTTTTCCAGACGCGTTTCCCCGTTCTCTTCAGGCACCGTCATAGTCTTGAATGGCGTGCGCCGCGTTCCGAGAATCGTCCCGCCTAAATTCAGAAGCCCTTCAAAATCTTCCCTGTCCATCGGTGCGCTTTCACCACGGATCAATCCGCCGTATCCGTCCGGAATCCCTACAATTTCACAATTTTTTATATTCCTGTATGCATATAAGCCTATCGCACGCATGACTGCGTTCAATCCGGCACAATCTCCGCCGCTTGTCAATATTCCGATTTTCATACTTGCCTCCCTTCTTATTTTACCACCCCGTCCCCGCTTCCGTCAACGCTCTGCAAATATTTTTCGCCGTTTTTTACAATAGATTTCCTTTAAAGCCGATGCGG
>CATYEP010000040.1 GCA_958405585.1 uncultured Eubacteriales bacterium | reverse complement strand
GTTTTCCGAAAAAAATCTGCCCGAAGACAAATCCAGCAATTCCGTCGTAATCGCACTCTGACGGAGCCGGTTGTATTCAAGATTCAGCGCATCCAGCATTTTTTCCGCGTTTTTATTCGCGTTTGACATCGCCATCATACGCGCCGCGTGTTCGCTCGCCGAACTATGGATCAGCGTCGAATAAATCATCCCGACAAGATACTGCGGTACCAATACATCCAAAACTTCCTTCGGTGATGGATCATAACAGATCTCGCCCGTATAAGTCGGAGTTACGTCCGCCTCTATATCTTTTTCTTCTATGGGAAGAAGTTTGACAAGTTCCGGTTCATACACGGATGCTGACTTCATGCGCGTGAAAACAACATAAACTTCATCCATCAGATTGCGGTCATACAATTCCAGTATGTCTCGCATGACGCCGCGCGCATCGTGCAGAGTCGGGTTGGTTACAGCATGCGTGAATTCCAAATCGACCTGCTGTTCACGACTCTCAAAAAAAGCGCGCGCCATCTGACCGATCGTCACCACATAATGCACCGGACGCTTTTGCATGTGTTCCCATGCAAGATTCAATACATTGTTGTTGAACGATCCCGCCAACCCTTTATCTCCGGCAATGACGATATACGCCGTACGGTTATCCGGACGATGTTCGGTATAACGGTTGTGTATATCGTTACTGTGCCGCATGATATCTTTTAAAGTAAAGCGGACGGAATCAAAATATACGGAACTGAACGACTGCTTTACGACAGCTTTCCGCATCTTTGCCACAGAGATCAGTTCCATCGCTTTTGTGATCTGATGCGTATCCTGAATGCTTTTTATTCGGTGTCTGAGTTCCGCTATGTCTGCCATATTACTTCACATCCGAAGATTTTTCCGCATCTTCGGCCTCCGTTTCGACATCCGAATGCCCCGCGTAAGAATCTTCCCCTACGGAACAATTCACATAATCTTCGGCAACCGACAAAATTTCGGCACGCAAAGCATCATCCGTCTTTTTATCCGGATCGATTTTCTCAAGCAGATCTTCGTGATTTGCATGGATATAATCCAACAGTCCTTCGTTGTAAGCCGTCATCTTCTTTTCGGGGATCTTATCGACCAGCTCACTTTGAGAAACCGTTAAAAGCACGATCATTTCACGAACCGAATAATTCAGGTACTGACGCTGTTTCAACGTATCCGTCATTTTCGCGCCGCGGTTCAACGTCTTCTGCGTTTCCGAATCCAGATCCGAACCGAACTGCATAAATATAGCAAGTTCACGATACTGCGCAAGATTTACGCGGAGCTGCCCGGAAATCTGCCGTATCGCAGTTCTCTGCGCGCTTCCGCCGACACGCGAAACCGACAACCCGACATTCACCGCAGGCCGCACACCGCTGTTGAACAATTCGCTTTCCAGATAAATCTGCCCGTCCGTAATGGATATGACGTTCGTCGGAATATATGCCGAAATGTCACCAGCCAGCGTTTCTACAATCGGAAGCGCCGTAATTGATCCGCCTCCCTTTTCCGGCGAAAGTTTCGCCGCACGTTCGAGCAACCTCGAATGCAGATAAAAAACATCGCCCGGATATGCTTCACGCCCGGCAGGACGCTTGAGCAAAAGGCTCATCGTACGATATGCCACCGCGTGCTTCGACAAATCATCGTAGACGATCAGAACATCTTTGCCGTGATACATAAAGTACTCAGCCAGCGCACAGCCGCTGTACGGCGCAAGATACTGCAAAGGCGCATCGTCATCCGCCGTCGAACATACCACGCAGGTATATTCCATCGCGCCTCTGTTCCGCAAAGTACTTATAATCTTCGCAAGCGACGACGCTTTCTGCCCGATCGAAACATAAATACAGATAATGTTTTCGCCTTTCTGATTCAGGATCGTATCGATCGCGATCGCCGTTTTTCCTGTCTGTCGGTCACCAATGATCAGTTCACGCTGTCCGCGCCCGATCGGAATCATACTGTCGATCGCAAGTATCCCCGTCTGCAAAGGCTTATTGACCTTTCCGCGATCCATGATCGCCGGCGCAGGAAATTCCACCGGTCTGTATTCTTCCTCTTGTATTTCCGCCAGCCCATCGATCGGATCACCCAGCGGGTCCACGATCCTGCCTAAATAACTTTCCCCGACCGGCATCTGCACCGTCTTGCCGGTCGAATAAACCAGATCGCCGAATCGTACTTTGTCCTCACCCGAAAACAGCACCGCACCGACGCTGTCCCGTTCCAAATTCAGCGCAAGCGCTTTATATCCGCCCTGCACCTCAAGAAGCTCGTTGTATTTCACGTCACTCAGTCCGGAAATATGTATTATCCCGTCGCCTGAGTAAATGATTTTCCCGCACGTCCTTTCATCCGAAATCCCATGCGATGACTGTACTTTATCAACGATCGTCTTTCCTATCGCATTTACATCAATCATAGATTCAACCTAAATTTCTCTCAGGCGGTAACGTCGTTCTTGATCTTGTCAAGCCGGCTCCGTACCGAACCGTCAAAAACCGTATCGCCTATATAAATGATTATTCCGCCAATGATGCTCGGATCAATTTCATACTGCACCTTTTTGCATCCGTGAGCCTGTATAAACTTCTCGATCATCGTTTCCGTTTCTCGATCAGGCCTTCTGGCAAGAATTACATTTGCAGTAATATTATTTACATTTGTCATATTATTACTCCTTACTCCACTGAGCAAGGCATTCGGCAATTATTTTTTTATCGTCTTCCGAAGAAATATCCGTTTCGAGAATCTTTTCGGCGACCGCCATCGAAACGTCCGTGATCTGACGTTCGATTTCAGACTGCAATCCGCGACGCTCTTCATCCAGCTCTTTTTCGGTGCGCTCAATCAGGTTTTTCGCCTGATTTTTCGCATCAGTGACAATATCATCCGCCTTCTGATTCGCTGCTTTTACAGCATTTTCATGGATAACCGCCGCTTCCTTTTTTGCTTCGGAAAGCACGACTGCCGTACTTTCTTTCATCTTCTTGACTTCAGCATTCAGGTCGGAATTTTCTTTCTCAATTTTTTTGATCTTGTCCTGACGTTCCTTGATCATCCGCTTTACGGGCTTGAACAGCAAAAGATACAATCCGACCGTCAGGATGATCAGCGCAATCAGGTGGCAGACTACACTCTCCCATTCCACCAGCTCGCCTATACTCGCCAACAACTGGTTTCCGACTAATTCTACGAACATTTTACACCTTTGAAATATTTATTTTGTCTATGCAACGAAAATCAGCAAAATACTTACCAACAAACCGTAAATTGCAGTCGTCTCCGCAAACGCAAGACCAAGCAGCAACATCGTTCTGATCTTGCCGACCGCTTCCGGCTGACGCGCGGTAGCTTCCACCGCTTTGCCCGTTGCGATTCCCATACCAATACCTGCACCAAGACCCGTCAGCGCCGCAATACCTGCACCGAGCAATGCCCCGTCCGTGGCAAGAAGATTTGCCAGCATCGTAACTAAAAGTTCCATTGTTCGTACCTCCTTCAAGGATATATGGATAAAATTTTAAACACGTTTATGATCAGGCCTGAACCTGACGTCCTGCCGCTTCCGCCGTTCCGGATTTCAGTTTCTTCGGCTTTTTCAGCTTTTTTGGCGGCGATTCGATCGCTTCCTGCACAAACGTCAGCGTCAGCGATGCAAATACATACGACTGAATAAATGCATGGAAAAGCGTAAACAACGGTGTAAGAACTGCCGGCAAAATCAACGGCAATCCGAAATACCAAATGCTTTCCACCAATATATACACCATATCCATGATCACCATACCGCTCAGAATGCTTCCGAACAGACGGAACGTCATGGAAACTGGTACCGATAAATCTGTCACTATGTTGATCGGATTCAGATAATGCGTAAACCTGCGGATTTTATTTTTTGCAAACCCGAGCGTATGAATAAACAGAAAAGTGCATAACGCCAACGCAAAACATGCACCGATATCCGCAATGGCAGGACGCAAACCAAACATCTCGATCAGAACCCCACAGCAGATATACGCAGCAGCGCCAAACGTATACGGCCCCATCAGTTTACTGTAATTTTCCGTCATCTCATCCGCACTCTTGTCAAAAAAAGACACGAGCCACTCCAGAAACATCTGAATCGCCGACGGCGTCGTCTTCCAATGCCGAATCACCGTCAGCCGCAAAATCAGCGCCGCGATCAGCAATACAAAAACAACTATGAATCCCGTGATCACACTGTCATTGATCCGAAACCCGCCGATCACGATCACATCCGACGGAAATATCTTATCTTTCAGTCCCGCAAACTTATCCGTCGCGAGAAGTTGTGCTGAAAAATTCTCCATTTCGTCAACCTCTGTACCTTAAAATCAAAATAATTCTACTACTTTTCAAAAATTTTTTCAAGTAAATCACCGCCGCAGAAAGATAATAAATACTTATACTTACACAGTCATTCCCTTCGTTTACCAAATACTTTTCGTCCGCACTGCTCCCTTTTTCGACAAAAATCACACTGCATTTCTTTTGCTTTCCCTTGCTTTTTATGTGCAATTATGCTACAATTTTTTCAGACGGAGTAAAAATATTATGAATACATATCGTTTTAAATTATCCAAGGCGGCTATTGCTGGCTGTATATTCGGAATCATCCTCGGCCTCGTCGGCATTGGCTTTACGATTTACCGAATCCTGTCACCCTCGCTCGGCTTTTCGTCGCCGCAACTCATCATCCAGCACGTCGTGATCATCATCGCTTCTTTGCTCGCTTTGTCCGTGTTCCCTTCCATACTGATCCGTTCCGTGTATAAAGTAGGCGACAAGGAACTCGTCATTTATTTTAAGGACGAACGCTATACGGTGATCGTCGTCAAACCCGATTGGTACAACGAATTTACAAAGGACATCTGTTCACGGAACAATAAGATCCGCTACGATGTCTCAACGACGGAAATCGACGATAAATCAGACGATTTTTGATCCCGTCCCCGCCTGTTTTTAATACGGCGAGCCATCCCCTGGCTCGCCGCTCTTTTTTACTTCAGGCAAACAAATTTTAACAAATTGCCCCGATTCGGCTCAGCTTCCGATTTTAACAAACCGTTTTTGTGAGCCGGCCGCTCCGACCCAAACAACAGCTTTCCGATCAGTCATTACACTTAACGTATAATGCACAGATTGAGCTCTTTTTTTCTCTGCGTATTGCATTGAACAGAATAATTCACCGCACAATGCAACGCGGCGCACGGAAATATTCCGTGCGCCGCGCTTTCAACTTATCGACTTAACGAAATTATTTTTTGAAATATCTGTTCAGCAAACCGTTGAAGCCTGCGCCATGGCGCGCTTCATCCTTCGCCATTTCATGAACAGTATCATGAATCGCATCATACCCGAGCTCTTTCGCACGCTTTGCGATCGCAAGTTTCCCTGCACAAGCACCCGTCTCCGCTGCGACGCGAAGTTCCAGATTCTTCTTCGTGGAATCCGTAATGCATTCACCCAAAAGCTCAGCAAACTTGGATGCATGTTCAGCTTCTTCAAACGCATAACGTTTGTAAGCCTCTGCAATTTCAGGATACCCTTCTCTTTCCGCTACGCGAGCCATTGCAAGATACATCCCGACTTCCGTGCATTCACCTTCAAAATTCGCACGAAGTCCCGCAACAACTTCTTCGTCCAATCCCTTCGCTACGCCAACTTCATGAACACATGCAAACTTTATCTCAGCGCTGTCATCGATCGGCACAAATTTCGTCGCCTTGCAAACAGGGCATACCGTTACAGAATCCTCTACAATTTCACCACAAATCGCACACCTTTTCATTATAATAACCTCTTTTATTAGTATTCGGAAGCTTTCCTTCCTTTCTTGCCTTTATTTTAACATCCCTATTAAAAAAATACTGTTGCATTTGCAACAGTATGGTTTTTTTTACAAAAAAGAAAGGTTATCTTTATAACGAAACGTTTCCCTAAATTTTGAGCATATTTTTTTATGAAATAAACAATATTTTAAATTTTTTTCATAAATCATGGCACTTTTATGCTGATTTTAGTAAATATGTAGCGATTAGCGAAACGTTTCGCCATTTTTTTACTCTTTTTTACGCAATTTTTCCGAAAAACAGCCAAATTTTTTGTATTTATTTATTGACAGAAGCATAATCCCGTGTTAAAATATGAGCAGAAAACAAATAAAATCAGTGAGGCAAAATTTATGTCGAAATACAATGATCCTCTGGCATTGGGACGCGCAGACCCTTACGTTTACAGGCATACGGACGGAACGTATTATTTTACGGCCACTTATCCCGCCTATGATCGTATTTGCATCCGCAAATCCGCAACGATCAACGGCATAACCGATGCGGAAGAAAAAGTTATCTGGCGCAAACACGAAAACGGTAAAATGGGATCGCATATCTGGGCGCCGGAAATTCATTTTATTGATGGGAAATGGTATATTTATTTTGCGGCCGGAGAAAGTAAAAAGATTTGGGAGATCCGCCCGTATGTGCTGGAATGTTCCGGAAACGATCCTATGAACGACGAATGGATAGAACTGGGTATGATGCAGGCACACAGGACCAAATCCCGCAAGCATCTTAACGGGGAGGATCCCTATTCCTTTACCGATTTTTCATTGGACGCCACTACTTTCGAACAAAGCGGAAGAAGGTACATGATCTGGGCTGAAAAAGTCGGCAGACGTTTCGGGATCTCTAATCTGTATATTGCGGAAATGGAATCCCCCATCCGGCTCAAAACGGTTCAGGTGCTTCTCACGACCCCCGACTTCGATTGGGAACGTATTGATTTTTGGGTAAATGAGGGTCCCGCCGTACTCAAACACGACGGAAAAATTTTTGTAACATATTCAGCCTCGGCAACCGGGCAGATGTATTGCATGGGTATGCTTTGCGCTGATGCAAATGCTGATTTGTTGGATCCTGCATCCTGGACGAAAAAACGCTATCCCGTATTCAAAACCCAGCCGGAAAAGAAAATCTTCGGCCCCGGCCACAATAGTTTTACGACCGGTGAAAACGGCGAAACGCTTTGTATCCTGCATTATCGGGATTATTCGGACGAACACATTTCGGGTGACCCCTTAAACAACCCTGACAGACACGCACACGTTTTGGAAGTTCAATTCGAAAACGGCGAACCTGTCTTTAAAGCTTAACTAAATACTAAGCTCTTGGAAGCGGCGCAAAATGCGCCGCTTTTTTCGTCAACAAATTTTGATAATTGAGCGCAATACTACTCTGAAATTATTTTCAAACTCCTGCCGTAAATCGTATTTCCTGTATACCATGCGTCTGCATTTGAATCAAACCGTAAAAAAAGCACATACTTTTTACGTAGAGCAGGACTTAATTTTCGGGAGCGAACTCTGTTTATGATTTCAGTGATTATGAGCGCCTACAATGCGGAGAAAACTGTGCGGCGTGCAGCCGAGAGTATCCTAAGCGGTTCGTACCGAGATCTCGAGCTGATCATCGCAGACGACGGCAGCTGCGATCAAACCTATAAAGTACTCCAACAAATCTGTGCCGAGGATCCCCGCTGCATTTGCTTTCGGAATAATACAAACAAAGGGCTTGCATATTCACTGAACAAATGTCTTTCCCTCGCAAGAGGTGAATTTATCGCCCGAATGGATGCCGACGACTATTCTCTCCCCGATCGATTGAAAACCCAATTTAATTTCTTGTCCCGACACAGGGAATTCGGTTTTGTAGGCAGCGCCGCCTATCTTATTGACCATAATAAAATATATGGCATACGCCGTTTCCCCGACCGACCATCACCCGCAGACATAATACGGCACAATCCGTTTATTCATCCCAGCATGCTTTTCCGCCGCGAATGTTTCAAAAAAACAAACGGCTATCGCGACACACCTTTCACACGGCGCTGTGAAGATTATGATCTGTTCTTTCGGTTGTATTCCAAAGCAATATTGGGGTATAACCTGCCGCAGCCGCTTCTTCTTTATGAAGAAGACCCTCACGACACTTCAAAACACACCGTTCGCTCGCGCATCAATGAATTCTGCGTCAGATTTTGCGGAAGCTTCAAATTAAAAAAGATTCTCGGTTTGCTGCTTGCATTTAAAAGCCTGGTCGCTGTTTTCATTCCAAAAAAACTGTATTTGAAACTCAAACGCAACAGAAAGGAAAACAGATTTATATGACGGAAAAAAAACACAAACTTTTTCAGTCGCTCTTTTTACTGCGGCTGCTCGTCCGCAGAAACATCAAAAATCAATATTACCGCTCATTTATCGGCATTTTGTGGACTGTCCTTAACCCATTGCTGAATATGCTCGTTATGGCATTCGTCTTTTCTGTATTGTTCGGCACGGAAACAGACGGGCTCGATTACCCTGTTTATATTTTATCAGGGAATATTATTTTCAACGTCATGCGTTCCTCGACTACAGCCGCTCTGCCCTGCCTTGTTCAACAGAGAGACATGCTCCTGAAAACAAAGGTTTCTGTCAAAATTTTCCCGACGGCCAATGTTCTTTCCTCTCTTGTCACTTTCCTGTTTTCACTGATCGCCCTGCTGATCGTTATGACTTTGCGTTTCATTTCCGGTTATTATACCTTCCACTTGCAAATCTTCTTTCTCCCCCTTCTCTTGCCCGCGCTGTTTCTCTTCTCTCTTGGGATCGCGTACTTTTTAAGCTCTTTGTATGTCTTTTTTCGGGACATACAACATATATACTCCGTTATTTTAACACTATGGACTTATCTGACCCCACTCTTTTACAGTCTGAAAAAGCTGCAGAACGAAGCCGTCGTCCGATTTATGAATTTTAACCCGATGTATCATTTTATTACATTGTTCCGAACTATGCTTGTCGGCGGGACCCCGTCTCTCGTTTCTTTTACCGTTTGCTATCTGTTTTCCGCGATCTCACTGATTGCAGGCTCACTCTTTTTTCGATATCTACGCCCGCGGATCGCCGCGAGACTATAAATTTTATGACACATTCCGATTGCAAAGAGACATTGCTCACCGTTCAAAACGTATCCATGAGTTTTTACAAATACCAAGTCGGCGTAGACACACTGAAAGAACTTGTCGTACGCGTCTTTAAACGCGATCTGAAAAAAAACAAATTTCAGTGTCTCAAAAACGTCAGTTTCCGAATAGACCGCGGTGAAGCCGTCGCCTTGATCGGCAAAAACGGAGCAGGCAAAAGCACTTTATTGAAGATCGTTTCCGGAATCCTTCCGCCCGAACAGGGAAGCGTGCGATGTTTCGGCAGAATCACGCCGCTCCTGCGCCTGGGCGCCGGTTTCGACAGCAACGCGAGCGGTCTCGAAAATATTTATCTCAACGCCGCCATCCTCGGTTATACCAAAAAAGAAATAGATGAAAGATTGCCGTCTATCCTGGATTTTTCCGAACTCGGAGATTTTATTTATGCCCCTATCAAAACGTATTCCTCCGGCATGCTTGCAAGGCTCGGATTTTCCATTGCCGTCAATATGCCTTCCGAAATATTGCTGATCGATGAAATTCTGGCCGTAGGCGATCTCGCATTCAGCAAAAAATGTTACAAAAAACTCGATGAACTTCGCGCAAACGGTACAACCTTTCTGATCGTATCGCACAGTGAATCAGTCAAACGCTACTGCTCTCGTGCCTTATGGCTGGATAACGGCTCGATTCGTGCTGACGGAAACATTCAGGAAGTCTTCAAGGAATACTCCGATTCTATGCTCAAAACCTGAACAATGCTCAAAACTTCAGTATAGTTTTGCGCAATACCTACTATTGTACAACTGCGATCGGGTAACTTTTTTCAAACCGCGTTTTACGCTTTACAAAATCCTGCTTATTCAAGCAGGATTTGTTTCTCATTCAGAAGACGGAAGCCGCCCGTCAATTACGACAGGCGGCTTCCGTCCTTATCTTTCAAACAACGAACTCTGTTCAATTTGTTTGCAACTTCGGTTTAAAATCATTGAAAAAAATCTATGTTTTCAAGAGCGCCTGCACCAATTCATTATCTTTAAAATCTTCTTTCCTTTCAGTCAATGCTCTTAGGATCTCATCCCAAAATTTATTCCGATAGATTTTCCCGAGCCGTATATTTTCCAGTATTTTCGCTTTTTTCTGAGGAGTCAGTACAAACCCGAAATCTTCGGGTTTACCGCCGACGGCGTAAATCGCAAAGATCGTCCTTCCGCACTTCTCACAGATACAGCAATTTTCTCCGGTGATCTGCTCCCAGCATACTCTTAATCTGATATTTACATGATTTTTCTCCGCAAAACGTACAATTTGCCGCACTTTATCCGTCCTTGTCTTTTCAAATCCGTCATGATATACTTTACATCCGCAAAACCGCATTTTTTCATCTATGATCGGATCGCTCGCACACGTTTGCCTGTCCCTTTCCGAAGCATCGTATGTTGCCGCGATCTTGATATCCATAATATTATTCTTGTATGCATACGGAGCCGCATGCCCTAAAAGTGCAATTCCATGTTCAAAACCGTGCCACCAGTTTTCGCTCACTTTGGCGGCATATACTTGCGTTAATTTTTTTTCATCCAAAACATATCGAAAAGAAGATTTTACCGACGTACAAGGCAGTTGAAAAACAGACGCCGTCTCTTTTATGTTTTTTTGCGCCAGCCGCCATGCTTTTTCCTGCTCAAAATATATATCCGCTCCCCAAAGCGTCATTAATTCCGGCTTATAACACAAATTAGAAAGCATTGTCGAAACGGCGTCAACCCCTCCCGAATACAGACACAAAACACGACGCAAACTATAATCCACAGTGTTTTTAATTTTTCTGCCGATCTTAAGCCGCCCTTTAAAACAAAGATCCGGATACATGGCTGCATATCCGCTTTTGATATCATCAATGCACTCCGTAAAATTCTCATCCGCTTCCGCTACTTCCAGTTCCGAATCGGTCAGCCAGCATACAGGAAGAACCAAACTCATAAACGGTATGACGGCAACAGAATCGGGTACAGTTTCTAAATCACATTCGTATTCGATCGTAAAAGGTCTTCGCTCGGAAAAAAATTCCGACACGGCACCCTCTACATCGTAATCATAAATAAATTTGTTTTTTTCACGCAGAACCGATTTTAACCTGATCAGGTTTTTATTACCGCATAAAGTAGTACCCTCAGATACGGCGGAAGGATCGGTATGCGCTTTCTCAAACATGAGAGGTTTTACATCACAGAACTGCAAGCCGTTGCTGTTTACAAAATCCGTAAATGTTGCATATAGTTTCGGATAAACGCGGTTAAAATCTGTATAATCTGCCTTATCAAAATAATATTCAAGCGGACGCTCCTTATGAAATCCGGACATCGGCATCGAAGGCAGATGAAAAAAATCGGTCAACTCCTTTGTACGCGAATCAACGGTCAAAAACAACGATCTGATTCCGTTCCATAGCGCCATCACGTTCCCGTGAAAGCGGCCTCCGATCGAAAACGAGATTCCATCCAAAGCAGACCGCCATTCTTCACAACTCGTCGGAAGCACAGAATTTTCTGAAAGCCAATCCTGTACATTCGCATGATAAGCCGGATCATTCACCAATTCGGGCGTAAATTTCCACTTTGTCTGTTCAATGAACTGCATATTATATTTTGCACAATAACTCAAAAAATGTTTTTCAGGAACGCTGAGCTTACCATAAAACGAGCGGAAATTACAGCTGCTTTTCCCCAATTTTTCGCTCCCGACTATTTTCAAATGTTCATTCTCCCAATAATACATCGAAGGACAGCCAATCACCGCGATATTTTTTACGCCGTATTTATTCAGTATCTCCGCCGTATATTCACCTCGTACTCCCAGAACTGCGCGCTCTTCAAGTTTATGCAACAATCGAACCGTATTATTGCTTAAACGGAAATTTATGTCATACATAGTACTCTGCAAACCAATACTAATTGGGACAAACGGCACAAGATATTTATCTACGATCCTCTCCAAATAATTAAAATCTGAATTTTCACGAATCCAGATCAGATCCGTTATGATCACTTTCTCGCACTCTGTGAGGCGTTCTGTATTTTCATACGATATCGGTAACGGTTGAAACAACCGTTCAAGCGCTCGCCAAAACACCAGATTCCCCGTGTTTTCGCCCAAATCCGATAATTTTTCCGACAAATTTCCGTCAGGCCTCACATTGTTGCGAAGCAATCCCGTTTTCATTTAATCTCCCCTTTTCATTTTTTTATTGCCTTGCGTTTTCGATACTTTTCATAAAAACTGTCTCGGTCAAAGAACCAATAAAATAATCCTTTCAATAACAGCGGTTTTCCTTTCAAAAACGTATATCCTTCTTCCGCGATTCTGTCGGCACCAATCCTCACTCCGTCACAACTGCCGTTTTTTTTTAATTGCGACAAGTGCCAGTTCCATACCTCATAGAAACTTCTTCGCTCATACCCGCCGTAAACCTTGTCTTCGAGATAGGAATTACTGAAAACTTTTCTGTCAAACTCTTCCGCATTCCATAAAAAATTTTCGAACGCTACCGAAATATCCTGCGGCCGCACCGAAAATCCGTTCAGGCAATCCCCGAACCGCTCTTTGACAAATACACAATAGTCGATCGCCCCTCGCTGCAACTCACGCACAGCATACGTTTCAGAATACTTTGGCTCAGATTCATCAAATTGAAAAATAAGTTTACCTTCTTGCTCCTCGTATCCGCAGCACGCCTTTTCCGGTTCCGAAATCAGATATTCACGCAGTACAGAAGT
>CATYEP010000039.1 GCA_958405585.1 uncultured Eubacteriales bacterium | reverse complement strand
TGCACAAATCCGTTCACTACTTTTTTTAAAAAACCATATGTCAGCATCTTAAACCTTTTCCTGTATCTTTTTCCGGATAAACGCCAAAACTTCTTCGATCGTCATTTCCGACGTATCGACAAGTACCGCGTCTTCCGCCTTGCGCAGCGGAGAAAATTCGCGCGTGGAATCATTCCTGTCACGCTCTTCGATCTCTTTCTGCAATTCTTTCAGGTCGACCGAATACCCTTTCGCTTTCAATTCATCATAACGGCGCTTTGCACGCACCGCACTCGTCGCCGTCACATAAAATTTGAATTCCGCATCCGGAAGTACGTGCGTTCCGATATCTCTCCCGTCCAGCACACAGGACTGTTCCTTAGCGATCTGTCTCTGCATTTCAACCATTTTCTCACGCACACAGCGCAACGCCGAAATATTCGACGCCGCCATCGATACTTCCGGTCGGCGAATCGCTTCCGATACGTCTTCTCCGTCCAATATCGTATGCTGCGTTCCGTCCCTATATTCGATCTTCAGATCAAGGAAGTCCATCAAAGGCTTCACCGTTTCTTCGTTAATATTTTTCAGTTTCTCTTTGACTGCTTTGAGAGCACAGGCTCGATACATCGCTCCTGTATCCAAATATAATATATTATAAGAAGCCGCCAGAAGCCTCGCGACTGTACTTTTCCCACTGCCCGATGGCCCATCCAACGCAATGGAAAACTTTTTCAGATCCCTGCGAAGATTTGCCGCCCCGCGCAGATACACATGCTCCGCTTTTGCACATTCCACGAAAAGAAGCACCCGCAGGCAGTACGGCAATGCCCCGTCGATTTCGGGCTCCAGAGAAGAATAGAGCGCCGCATGCGTAAAGCCCGCCTCCCGTGCCGCCTTTGCCGGATACAGGGAATGAATATCCGAAGTATTCGAAAAAAGAATACACAGAATTTCCTCTTCCTGCAAGCCGTTTCTCTTTACGATCTCTTCCAAAAGTTCTTTGACGGCACCGCGTATCTCTTCCGGGGTGTCCGCCGCTACCGTCGTAGCGCCGCGAATCGCTTTCATCTTTTTCTCCTTATTTTTTTGACCGTTTATGTCTGTCATAATACTCTGTAATTGTAAAAAATACATCAATTTATACTGTTTCCCGCAACAAATCCTGTGGAAAATGCGATCTGCAAATTGAATCCGCCGGTAAAAGCATCCACATCCAACACCTCTCCGCAGAAATACAATCCCTCAATCGTTTTGCTTTGCATCGTCTTTGGATCGATCTGGCACACATCAATTCCGCCCGCAGTCACGATCCCCTCTTCGACTGGTCGTAAACCAATAGGTCTGAGCTCAAACGCTTTTAATGTATGCAACAGCGAACGACGGCTTTCTTTCGTCAGAGAATTTACCGCAAGATCTTCCTTGATCTTCGCCTGCTGCAATACAGGCAGTACAAGGCTTTTCGGAAGCAATTCATCCAAAGCATTCTGCATTTGCTTGTTTTTGAATTTATCAAAATCACGCAGGAGACGTTTATCCAACGTTTCCTCATCCAAAGCGGGTTTCAAGTCGATCAGCAAGCGCACTTTTGAAAAATCCTGCACATCATTGAGCAAACTGGAAAGTGAAAGGACGATCGGGCCGGAAACTCCGAAATGCGTAAAGAGCATTTCGCCGAAAAAAGCTCCTGCTTCTTTTCCCTGTATCGCTGCACTTACCCGGACATTTTTCAGAGTCAGCCCCTGCAAATGCGAAATTCCAGCCATATCGCACACGATCCCGCATAGCGCGGAACGAGGCCGCACCACCTTCAAACCAAAACCCTCCGCAAATTTGTAACCGTCTCCCGTACTGCCCGTTGCAGGATAAGAAATGCCGCCTGAACATACTATGACGCAATCAAAGATGTATTTACCCTTTGACGTCGTAATTTCAAACCTGCCGTCCTGCAATTTGTCAAGCCGCACAACGCTCTCCTGAAAACAAAAGCGGACACCACTATCACGGCAATACCGCTCCAGACATTTCGTCACATCGCTTGCCTTGTCCGACGCGGGGAAAACCCTGTTTCCCCTCTCTACTTTTAAGGGAAGCCCTCCATCTTCCAGAAAATGCATCATACGCTCCGGAGAAAATGTATAGGCGCAACCGGTCAGAAATTTTCGATTCCGAACTACGTTCTCCAAAAATCCTTCCGGCGTCGTATCGTTTGTAACGTTACACCGTCCCTTGCCCGTTATATATATTTTTTTACCAGCCTTTTCATTCTTTTCAAAGACCGTTACATCATTCCCTTTCCTCGCCGCCGCATACGACGCCATCAATCCGGATGCCCCGGCTCCGATCACTGCTAACTTTTTCATTCCTTTTTCTGACTCCCGGCCATCCGATCCCGTCTTCACAAACATTTACAACGCCGCGCAGCTCCAGGATGTATCAAACTCGTTTTTTGTTTCAAACAAAAACCACTCTGTTTGAGTTTCTGTAAAACTTCTTTTCCTGATCGCTCTGAACACAAATCCATTATAACAAAGAGCAGCGAAAGCCTGATTACGGCTTTCGCTGACAAATTTAATTCTTTCCTTTATACGGGATAGACTTTATTGGCATTGTCAGCCAGGTTTTTGTCAACACCCTCTTTCGCCGCTTTGCGCCATTTGAAGTAATTGAGTGCAACCTGTCCGAATACTGCATAGGAAAGGACATCTTCTTCCTGTTCCATATATTCCGCAATTTCTGCCTTGAACTGGTCATATTCCGGTTTCAGATCATCGGCAGGACGATAGGTAATGCGCTTTTCGTCTCCGATACATTTTTTCACAACTTCCGGATTCGGCTCAGCGGGAAGTTTGCCGTATTCGCCGCGCAACAAGCCCTTAAATTCCTTCGTCACCATCTTGTAACGTTCGCCAGCAAGCACGTTCAGAACCGCCTGCGTACCGACGATCTGCGACGAAGGTGTAACCAACGGAGGATACCCGCAATCCTTACGAACTTTCGGAACTTCCGCCAGAACTTCACCGAGTTTATCCGATTTATTCTGCTGTTTCAACTGCGAAATAAGGTTAGACAGCATACCGCCAGGAACCTGATAAATCAATGCATTGATATCGATCGACAGCACCTTCGGCGACAGGAATCCGTCCTTTTTCAGACGCTCTGCCACACCCTTGAAATGATCGACGATCGGAAGAAGTTTCTGAATGTCAATACCTGTATCATAAGGCGTACCGGCAAGCGTTGCAACCAACGGTTCCGTTGCCGGCTGACTCGTGCCGTTGCCGAGCGGAGACAATGCTGTATCGACAATGTCGACTCCTGCTTCGATTGCTTTCAGGTTTACCATGTCGCCCGTACCCGCCGTGTTGTGCGTGTGCAGGTGCACTTTCGTTTCCGGCTTCAGTTCTTTCTTTAACTGCGATACGAGATCATAAGCCGTATACGGCAAAAGAAGATTTGCCATATCTTTGATACAGATGTTATCTGCGCCCATGCTCTCCAGTTGTTTTGCAAGTTTTACAAAGTATGCCGTCGTATGAACAGGACTTGTCGTGTAACTGATCGCCGCTTCACAAATACCGCCGTATTTTTTGATCGCCTTCATCGACGTTTCCAGGTTGCGCGGATCGTTCAAAGCATCAAATACGCGCACGACCTTCACACCGTTTTCGATCGATTTCGCCACGAACTTCTCCACAACGTCATCCGAATAATGACGATACCCCAAAAGGTTCTGCCCGCGCAGTAGCATCTGGATCGGCGTCTTTTTCAAGTATTTACGCAGCGTGCGCAGTCTTTCCCACGGATCTTCGTTCAGAAAACGCAGACAGGAATCAAAAGTCGCTCCGCCCCACGCTTCCAGGGAATAATATCCGATGTCATCCAACTGCTCCAAAACCGGAATCATTTCGTCCAAACGCATACGCGTCGCCGCCTGCGATTGGTGCGCATCACGCAATATCGTATCGGTAATCAATACCTTTTTGTTTGCTTTATTTGCCATCGCTTTTCTCCAAAATTAAATCGTTCACGGCGGATCCGAACATCGGATCCGCATACCATGTTCCGCTTATCAGCCGCCGAAGCAAGCCAGCAAGAATCCTGCCGCTACAGCAGATCCGATCACGCCGGCTACGTTCGGCCCCATCGCATGCATCAGCAAATGGTTGCTCGGATCACTCTCGCGCCCGACATCTTCCGATATGCGCGCCGCCATCGGCACCGCCGAGACACCCGCAGATCCGATCAGAGGATTGATCTTTCCGCCGCTGAGTTTGTTCATCAGCTTCGCCATCATTAAACCGCCGACCGTTCCGAAACAAAACGCTGCCAGGCCCAACAGAATAATGTACAGTGTCTGCAACTGCAGGAATGTCGTTCCCAACGCCTTGCACCCGACCGAAATACCCAAAAAGATCGTGATCGTGTTCATCAACCCGTTCTGCGCCTGCGAGGACAATCTGTCGACTACGCCGCTCTCTTTCATCAGGTTACCGAGCATCAGCATTCCCAACAGAGGAATCGCATCCGGCAAAAGCAAGCCCACCACCAACGTCACAAGGATCGCCTGGTCTTTCTTTACCGTATCCCCTTCTTTCACAAGGAATTTCTTGATCAGCCCCGGGAAAGGAGAAACAACTTTCTCGCCCGTTACCGCTGCTGCGGGCGCTGCCGCAACTTTCGCCGCCGGTGCCGCCACAGGGGCCGCCGCAACCGTGTTCACGACTGTTTCGTCTGCGCCGATCTCTTCCACGCCGACTTCATAACTTTTACCATCAATAGTAACGACAAACTTACGCATTTTTGTTTTCTCCTTATAATCTCTTGATTCTCTTTACTTTGAATTCACATTTACTGCTCTCGCCTTCATAATACGCCGCGATCGCCACAACAATCGCAAGGCGTACCTCCACGGGGATTTCTCCGTCCGCCCCTTCCGTAACGACTGACGGCGCCGCACTTTCTTCCTCTTTCGCTTTGGCTTTTCTGCCCGCGCCCTGACGTGCTGCCTTTATGATCTTGCCGTACGCCCAAACAAAGAAGATCAAAATGATAATCCCAAGAAACGTCACCGCAAAACCCAACAATGCATACACCAGCGCCTCGCCGATGTTCAGCCACGTGATCGGAAATCCGTCATCCGATACCTGGGGACGCTCCGCCAATAAATTCATCAATGGCATCAATAACGCTGTCATACACGCCTCACTTCAAAAGCATTTGCAGCGACGCCACAAGATATTGCTTTACATACTGCGGTTCAATGATATTGTCAATGTATCCGTTCTTCGCAGCATTGACCGGATCCGAATTTTCTTCCGAATACTTCGCCGCAAGTTTCGCTTTGTCCGCTTTCTTCTCTCCCGAAAATTCGATCTCCGCTCCTTTCTCACTGTCAAAAAGCGCTATCTTTGCATCGGCAAACGCATAGCTGTAATCAAACCCTGCCGACTTCGCCGCCAGCAACGTATAACCCAGTCCGATGGCACTGCCGTATACCACGCTGATCTTCGCATTGTCCAGAAGATCATATGTCTCAAACAGCTTGAATATATTCTTCATGACAAGACTGTTCTGCGTTTCCAGATCAGCCCGGATCCCCTGCGCATTCACAAAACTGACAAACGGCAAGTTGTAATACGCCGCAAATTCCGTAAATGCCGTGATCTTTGCCACATTGTTCTCGTTCAGACTGACAGGCTCTTCGCCGCCCGTTACGACCGCCGCAACCGAAATACCGCCTACGCGGCCCAGTACACAGCGTACCTCCGCAGAACAATTCTTGCCGACTTCCACAAACGTATCTTTATCGAACACAGCCGCAATCAGCGCATCCGCACCGCACTTTTGGTTGAGCGCAGGGAATGCAGCGTTCAGATCTGCTCCGTTTTCCACGACCACCGAACTGAAATCCGGCAATATGTCCATGATTTTTGCAATCGTTTCCCGTACCTGTGCCATGCTGTCCGCTTCAAACGAAACAAGATTCGTCTTGTCGAGCGCTTTCGCTCCGCCTACCGCTTCTTTCGCCAGATTCTTTCCGCTCTTTGCGGAAATTACCAGCGGACTGTCCGCCGCAAGCACCCCGCTTTTCAGGAAAAACGTAAAATCCGCACACGCCGCAAGCAGTGCGCTCTGACCGTATACTTCCCCGTTTACCACTGCAAACTGCGGCACAACTCCGTGCAGCTTCGCCGCTTTACTCAAAAGTTTCGCGAGTCCTTCTAATACAGTGACACCCTCGCCGATCTGCACGCCGAGGCTGTTCAGAATGTATACGACCGGCGTGGAATTCTTTTCCGCAAGGTCAAGGCATTTGAGAATTTTTTCACAATTTCTCTCGCTGACACCACCGGATAATACATCAAAATTCTGCGCCGCTACGTATACCGGATTTCCTTCTACCGTCGCAAAACCCGTGACAACCCCTTCTCCGGCCGCTTCTTCTCCGTAAAAATCATTCTTGGAAAAGCTGAAACCGGCAAGTTCTACAAAACTGTTCTCATCAACAAGCCCTGCAATCGCCTTCCGAACTGCATTCCCTGCGGCAAGCACTTCGTTCCGCCTCGATTGGAGCAATTTGATTTTATCCATAATACCTCCCAGATAAGTATTCCAATTCTAACCATATAATATTATAACGTATTTTTATCGAAAAAGCAATTTTTTGGTTTAAAGATTTTGTACCTTTCTTTTAATTTTTATCACTTATCTTACACCTTCTTACGATCATACTTTCTTGCGATCTTCTTTTTACGATCATCTTTTTTGCGATCTCTCTTTTCCTCCGCTGTTTACCCGCTATAAATTTTTTACCAAATTGTTTATACTTTCCGTAAAAATATTTGCTTTTTGTCCGATTTTATAGTAAACTATATTCTATCCGATACTTCCGTAGTTAAATGGATATAACAGCCCCCTCCTAAGGGGCCGTTGTGGGTTCGATTCCCGCCGGGAGTACCATCTAATAACAAATCCGAACCTTCGATTTCTTCAAAGGAAATGCGGATTGAGCCGTCCTTGTAATTACAAGTGATGAGTGCGTAATCGTCGTAGAGATAGATCGCATTTACAAAACTGTCAATCAAGGTCTGCCGTCCCTTCTGTGTTGAGAGGTCAAGAGTTCGGAATTTTGTTATTCCGAACATTATTTGCTCTTTTGTCAGGATTGGAGATTTAATTTGCTCTTGGACTAATTCAAGTTCAAGAGATTTTTTTTGCTCCTCTAAGTCAGAAAGCCTTTTCTTTGTGGAATCCAAAATAATGCCTTGTTGAATGGCATTGAGCATATTTTCAATACCTTTATCAAGTTCCGAAAGTTTTCCCTTTATTTGCGGTATTTTGGTGTTGTCCACAAGTTGCAAAACATATAGTTTGTCGGCAAGATATTCAATCAGTTCATCGTCCATAATTTTTTGAACCAAAGATGAAATAATCTTATTTTCAATATAATCCTTTCCAACGCTTTTTTTGTCGCAATTGTGTTTGCGTTTCTGATTGACACATTTATAATAACGATAAGTTTTTTCCGTGTGACTTGTCCCACATTCTCCAACCATCATCGCTTTGCATTTTCCGCAAAACAATTTTGTTGTCAGCAAATAATCATCCTCTGCCTTATGTTTAGCAGGGGCTTTTTTATTTGCTTCCAAACGCTTCTGAACTTTGTCAAATAAATCCTGTTCTATGATCGCAGGCACTCCGTTTGGAATTACCACATCTTTGAACTTATATTCACCGATATATTTTCGGTTGGAAAGTATACGGCGCACGGTGTTGTAGGACAGAGGACGCTCATACACTTTGACTTCTTTTCGGGATTTTTTTAATTTATAAGAGATTGTCGCACCACGTTTATTCAAATCGGCAATGATATTTTTTATCATTTCACCGTCTGCAAAACGCTGAAAAATTTCTTTAACAAAAGGTGCTTTTTTCTCGTCAATCTGTAAATGTTGCGTATCGTCTACATAATATCCGAGAGGAATACCCGCGCCGTTATTCATGCACTTAAAAGCGTTTTCCATCATTCCGCGAGTCACTTTTTCGGCAAGGTCGGCGGAGAAATATTCTGCATATCCTTCCAAAACCGATTCAAGTAAAATACCTTCTGAACCTTCGGCAATCGTTTCTCTTGCGGATACTACTTTTACGCCGTTCTTTTTGAGAATTGTTTTATAGTGCGCACTGTCGTAACGGTTACGGGCGAAACGATCTAATTTCCACACGATAACTAAATCAAACAGTCCTTTATAACTGTCTTTTATCATGCGTTGAAATTCAGGACGATGATCTGTCTTTGCCGACATAGCGCGATCTATGTAATGGCTAACCACTTTAATACCGTTGCGTTCGGAATATTCCATACACTCACGGATTTGTCCTTCGATACTTTCTTCGCGTTGATTGTCAGAAGAATATCGAGCATAAATAACAGCTTTCATAACTTACTCCCTTTTTCTCTTTGTGTGGATTATAGCATAAAAAACTTGACAGATATAGTCATATATAAAAATTATTTTTGATTTTCCTGCAATAGTTTCAAAATGGACTCTTTCAGTTTTGCATTGGCAGGAGAGTTCGGATCGAAACACATTTCGATGAACTCCTGCATTTGCGCGTTATCAGCCAATATCTTCGGCTGAAAATTGTATAATTTCCCTTGTGGATTATCCGTTCTTCCGAAAAGATAATCGAGCGAAACGTCAAAAAAGTCGGCATATTGTATTAAAACAGAAAAGGAAGGAAAGGTCAGACCGTTTTCATAACGGAAAACAGCGGGCTGATCCACACCCAACTTGGCAGCAAGCTTTGCTTGGGATAAGTGTATGCCTTCTCTTAAAGTCTTGATCCGTTCAGCGACGATTGTTTTTGCCATAAAGCACCTCGTATATAATTTTCGCTTTAATATTACACTATATTTACATGATTGTCAATTCGTTTACGACATTTTATTTCATTAAGTGATTTTGTTCCCACATCAAAGCTTTCAGCTCAAAAAATCTTGCGTTTTCTTCCTTCATAAACCGTAGAACGCACAGCAATGCTAATTTATAATCCAAACTATTGGTATCGCTATTTTTCAATATGTATTTTCCTTTTCTCTTGCTGACGAGCCTTTCTGCATAGCAAGGGAGAAAAGACAGATTTTTAAGATACCTATCTACGCATTTACCTTGCCGCAATCTTTTAACTTTTATGGCAACTAAAAATCTTGATAGCATTTTGTAAAAGTCTGATCGAGCTTTTCTTTCTTCTATCTGCGGCAAAACATCGTAGGTGGAACTAAAACGGCAAGGTAACAATCTCAACCAAGCATTGCGAAATAGTTATTTTAAGCCGAGCGAAAAGCAAGAAATACTGTCCGCAGTTAAAGAGTGCAAGAAAGCATATCGCGAACTACTTTCCCTGATCGGAGGAAGTTAAGATGCCGCTATTGAAAGGAACTGCAAGCAAGAGTACGCCAAATAAGGCAATCGGATATATTATTAGAAAAGAAAAGGCGGCGTATGTGTCCGTACAAAATCTTTTTGCGGACGAAGATTATGCCGAGCAATTTAAGGAAACAGCGGCAAGATATGGCAAAGGAAAATTGAGGGACGAGCGAAAATATTATCATTTTAAGCTGTCACCCAACAGAAAAGATAAAGCCAATCCGTTTATGGTACAAGAGTACGCTAAAAGCTACGCGGAAAAAGCCTTCCCTGATTGTGAGTGTGTGATCGCAACGCATACGGATACAAAGACCGTTCATGCTCATATCATTGTCAATGCCGTTCATCCGCTCACAGGAAGAAAATTGCGGTTTACGGAAAGCAGATATACCAAACTCAAAGATATGGCGAACGAGATCGGAAAAAAGTTTGGGCTTTCAGCATTGGATTTTCGAAAGAAGGCGAAAAACAAACGAACTGCCGAGGAAACGCATATCATTTTGAAAGGCGGAACAAGTTGGAAGGAAGATTTGCGGGAAGTCATTGAAGAAGGAAAGCGCACGGCTACTCGCGAGAGTGAGTTTATTGCTCATCTTGCAAAATACGGGGTAAGCGTTACGAGGAGCAAAACGGAATACTCCTACCTTCACCCCGAAAAGCAAAAAGCTATCCGAGGGCTGAAACTCGGACAAAATTATACAAAAAGTGAGGTATTAAATGTCATTGAAAAACATGGAAACAGGACAAACTGCAACACCGCTTGCGATGTTGCAGGAAATGAACGAACAGGACAGACAGCATATCAAAACCGATTTGCTCAAAGAAGCGTTGGCGATATCGAACGAGAAATGCAACAAATTGATCGAGACGCAGAACAAGCTCATCGAGGAAATGCGGGCGGATATGGCGGTGACGGAGTACGATCTGACAACAACCGTGGACAAAGCAGTACGGGAAATCAAAACGGAAACCGAAAAAACAGAGAAGCTCAACGAGAGCATCGGAATACAAGTCAAAAAGGCGGTTTCGACTTCTGTAAATGATATGAAAGCGGAAATGCTGATCAACGTGCGGGAAACATTATCCAAAACGCAGGAAGAAATCCGAAAAACCGAAAAAGAAATGGAACAGTTACGGGAGAATATCCGTTTCGAGAGCGGTTTTCGCAAATTCCTGCTGTGGCTAACGCCTGCATTACTTGTTGTGCAGACGATTGTACTTGCAATTTCATTGCTTTGACCACAACTGAATAATCGCTGAAAAGGAGAATATCAGACATGGTTAATTCTTCCTCATACACTCTTTTTTCAATGACTCCCCTATCGCACCATTTGGATGAAACGAATAAAATTGTTCTCGTGTAAATTTATGTCGTGCCGCTATTTCGCAAGCAATTGCATCACCGAGAACCAATGCTAAGGTAGAAGAAACTGTAGGCGCTAATTTAAGGTGATCTGCCTCTTGCATATGAGGATATAATAAAGTATAATCACATTCTTTTACAAGTTGGCTATCTTTACCTGAAGTTAGCGCTACAGTAATGATTCCATTGTGTCGTAAAGGCGCTATATTTTGACAAACTTCTTGAGTATTCCCGCTGTTCGAAATAAGAATTGCTATGTCTCCCTTGACAAGCATCCCCAAATCTCCATGCATCGCTTCGGAAGAATGAACGAAATTAGTACTTTTGAGCGAAGCGAGGTTTTGCCTTCCTCATAGGCTTGCAGCACCTCCTCCTCAAATGCAATAGCAATTTTATCAACTTGCCGCCTGAATTTTGCTTCGGTCAACTTGTCCGTATTATAGACTCGTTTGGTAAACACCTTGCTCTTTCCCGTTGACAAGTCTTTTCCGCTCACTTGTATTTTTGCTTGCAACTGTCCTTTTTTATTTTGAGATATTTTGAAATAAGCCATCTGTTACCCCTTTAGGGAAATATAATCCATGAGACTTTCAACGTCCACCAATATTTTATTCCCTGCGGTTAAATATTTTATTTTACCTTCTTTGCACCACATACGAATTGTATGTACGGTAATCGCTGTTTCTGGATCGTTCTGTTTGACCATATCAAATGTTTTTTTAATGCTACGCAACATACCAAACACCTCCGCCCCAAATATCAAAGTCAGCAAGTCGGTAGTTGTATAAAATTTGCCTTTTCACTCTTGTCAATTTCCTCCTTTAATAAATAAGGAGAGACAAAGCGCGGCGGCATAAGTCCGTCACGCTCCATCTTCCCGATGTTCGTTTCTTCCTTATGCCGTTCGGCATGTTGAGATAGTAAAAGCGCAAGGGCCATACTCCTTGCGCTTCTGCTTTATTCCTTATTCTGCTCGTCTTTCGGGCCGTACTCTGACTTCAATGCTTCGTACCCCGCAAACACCAAATCCACTTTTGTAATATGGTGCTTTGCAAGGAAAGCATTGATTTCATCCATTTGTTCCGTCTTTATCAATGTCGAGAAAACTTTTGTCGCCTTTCGTCTCTCTTCCTTGTGCCGTTCCTCGTACTTGCGCTTCCGCAGACGTATCGAGGTATCTTCCTTTTTCTCTATCGCCATGTTCAGCCCTCCGACGTTATCGCACACACGAGTATTCCTATCAGGTTGGCGATAAAATGTGCCAACAGGAAAGCTCCTACAAACAGTACCTTAAAGGCTATTCCCAATCCGCGTAAAACCTTGCTCATTTTCGTACCTCCGTTATTTCACATACACAAGTTCGGACAATATCTCTTCCTCTATCCTCTGCCGCATCTTGTTTTCCTTGCGCACGTCGGAGAGATACTCTCCAGTCTTTTTGTATTCGTCCTTTACGGACAGCTTCGCATATATCGTATCGTACATCTCGCCCGCCTGCCGGTCTATCCCGTGCAGGTATTCGGGCAAGTCTTTACCGAGCGCCCAATACCTTGCAGGCTCGTGCTCTTCCAAATACTTCTTTGCGAGAGTTCCGTATTTTCCGTACAATTCCTCTTTGTTTCCCATTGCATTGTCCTCCATTCGTCGTATTTATACGACACCATCATTATAGCCTGTTGCGCGTCTATAGTCAAGAGTTTTCGCAAAATTGTTCGCAGATTTTCCGAGAATTTTTTACGTTACCAGCGCGGCGATTCCTCTGACAAGATACGGCGCGGCTACAAGGATACCGAAGATAATCACAAGCCCGACCAGATAATTTACGAGCATTTTCTTCGCTTTCTCTTTTTCCTCGTGCTTATGCGCTATGATGATCATGATACCCATGAAGATGCTCCACACTCCCGCCGTGGCGAGGAACACCCAGATCATATACGGGCTGTACTGTTCAAACAGATACTCGACGTAGTTCGTCACCATTTCCGTCTGATTTCCCAAATCCTGCGTGTATGTATCCCCGCAGTTCGCACAGGTATAAACCCGCTTCGTGCTTCCGTCATCGTTTTGCTCGTCCGTGATCCTGTAATCATGCCCCGTCGCGGGGATGGATGCCGTATACTCGTACCCGCATTTATCGCAATGGTAATGCCGCTGCCCGTCCTGTGTACATGTCGGGGACTTTGTTATCGAGGTCGTATAACTATGCCCGGATGGGTATTCCCCCTCTTCCTTGTACTCGAAGCCGCAAACCTCGCAGGTATAGACGGTTTCTCCCATCTCCGCGCAGGTCGGCGGTTTCGTCGTTATCGCATAGCTGTGACCGATTGCCTCGACGTAATCCTCCTTCTTCGTTTCTCCG
>CATYEP010000038.1 GCA_958405585.1 uncultured Eubacteriales bacterium | reverse complement strand
TTGTGGTACAACTTAGTTAAACCACTATATATGTTTACCTCGGACGTTTAATATTAGCTTGCGCTGCAGCAAGACGTGCGATCGGGACACGGTAAGGCGAGCAGGATACATAGTTCAGGCCGATCTTATGGCAGAACTCGATGGAAGAAGGATCTCCGCCGTGTTCGCCGCAGATGCCGAAATGCATCGTAGGTCTCGTCTCTTTTCCGAGTTTGACCGCCATATCCATCAGTTTGCCAACGCCGATCTGGTCAAGCTTCGCAAACGGATCGGATTCGTAAATCTTGTTCTCGTAGTATGCAGGCAGGAACTTGCCGGCATCGTCACGCGAGAAGCCGAACGTCATCTGCGTCAGATCGTTCGTTCCGAAGCAGAAGAATTCCGCTTCTTTCGCGATCTCATCCGCCGTCAAAGCCGCACGAGGAATCTCGATCATCGTACCAACTTCATACTTGAGGTCAATTCCGCTTTCCTTGATCAGCTTGTCAGCTGTTTCAACGATAAACTTCTTGACAAACGCCATTTCCTTCACTTCCCCGGTCAAAGGTACCATGATCTCAGGTACAATATTCCAGTCAGGATGTTTTTTCTTGACGTTAATTGCAGCCTTGATGACTGCACTCGTCTGCATCTTCGCGATTTCAGGATAGGTGACCGTCAGACGGCATCCGCGATGACCCATCATCGGGTTAAATTCATGCAGGTCGGCAATGATCTGTTTGATCTGCGCAACTGTCTTCTTCTGCGCTTTTGCAAGAGCCGCAATATCCTCTTCCGTCGTCGGAACGAACTCATGCAGAGGCGGATCGAGGAAACGGATCGTTACAGGATAACCGCCGAGAGCTTCGTACAATTTCTCAAAGTCGCTCTGCTGCATCGGCTCGATCTTCGCAAGAGCCGCTTCACGCTCTTCCACCGTATCCGCACAGATCATTTCACGGAATGCCGCGATCCTGTCGGCTTCAAAGAACATGTGCTCAGTACGGCACAGGCCGATACCCTGTGCGCCGAATTTAGCAGCCTGTTTAGCATCCGCAGGCGTATCAGCGTTCGTGCGGACTGCCATTGCCTTATATTTATCGGAAAGTTCCATGATGCGTCCGAAATAGCCGGAAGACGTGTCAGCCGCAACCGTAGGAATTCCTTCCCCGTAGATGTTACCCGTCGAACCGTCGAGCGAGATCACATCGCCTTCTTTATATACTTTTCCTTTCAAGGTGAACTTCTTGTTTTCTTCGTCCATCTTGATATCGCCGCAACCGGATACGCAGCAGGTTCCCATACCACGCGCTACAACTGCCGCATGCGACGTCATACCGCCGCGAACCGTCAAAATACCCTGCGCATAGTGCATACCTTCGATATCTTCCGGGGAGGTCTCCAATCTTACCAAAATAACCTTTTCTCCCTTCTTGCCCTGTTCAACAGCGTCTTCCGCCGTGAACACGATCTTACCGGTAGCAGCGCCCGGGGATGCAGGCAGAGCCTTCGCAACCGGCGTAGCCGCTTTAAGTGCCTTCGCGTCAAACTGCGGGTGCAGCAACGCATCCAGCGTTTTCGGATCGATCTGCATCAAAGCTTCCTGCTCCGTGATCATTCCTTCATCGATCAGATCGCAAGCTATCTTGATCGCCGCAGCCGCCGTACGTTTACCGTTACGGGTCTGGAGCATGTACAGATGCTTGTCCTCGATCGTGAATTCCATATCCTGCATATCGCGGTAATGATTTTCCAGCGTATGGCAGATGCCCTGGAACTGCTCGTAAACTTCGGGCATGATCTCTTTCATCTTGTCGATCGGCATCGGAGTACGGACACCGGCAACAACGTCTTCGCCCTGTGCATTCATCAGGAATTCGCCCATGAGCTTCTTTTCGCCCGTTGCAGGGTTACGCGTGAACGCAACACCCGTACCGGATGTATCGCCCATGTTACCGAACGCCATCATCTGCACGTTGACTGCAGTACCCCAGCTGTAAGGGATATCGTTCTGCATACGATAGTAGTTCGCACGGGGGTTGTCCCAAGAACGGAACACCGCTTTGATCGCGCCGAACAGCTGTTCTTTCGGATCGTTCGGGAATTCTGCGCCGATCTTGTCTTTGTATTCTGCTTTGAACTGGTTTGCGAGTTCTTTCAGGTCTTCCGCCGTCAGTTCGACGTCCTGCGTAACTCCCTTCTTTTCCTTCATCTGGTCGATGAGCTGTTCAAAGTATTTCTTGCCGACTTCCATAACAACGTCGGAATACATCTGAATAAAACGACGATAGCAGTCCCAAGCCCAACGGGGATTGCCCGATTTTTTCGCGATAACTTCTACCACTTCTTCGTTCAGACCGAGGTTCAAAATGGTATCCATCATTCCCGGCATGGAAGCACGCGCGCCCGAACGTACGGAAACAAGCAAAGGATTCTCCTTGTCGCCGAATTTCTTGCCGCAGATTTCTTCCATCTTCGCGATATACTGCATGATTTCTTTCTGAATTTCGGGATTGATCTGTCTGCCGTCTTCATAATACTGCGTGCAGGCTTCCGTCGAAATGGTGAATCCCTGAGGAACAGGCAGCCCCATCCCTGTCATTTCCGCAAGGTTCGCACCCTTACCGCCGAGAAGCTCACGCATCTTTGCGTTACCTTCCGAGAAAAGGTAGCAATATTTCTTTGCCATAAAAAATTTCTCCTCCTGATAAGATTGGAATTTGATTAAACTCTCTAACATCTCTATTTTAATATAAATCAGCGCAAATTTCAAGTGAAAAACCTGAATATTTCAAATTTTTTGTACGAAATTTGCCGCCGCGCGTTTTTTCGTCCAAAAACGCGCGGCGGCAAATACCAAATCTTTGATTTTTCCTCTTTCATCCTATTGCTCTGTCCGAAAAATATTCTTTCGCCCCAAAGCTTGTCCCTCTTGTCTGAACAAACTGACATATGTTTATCCGCACAACTATACTCTTTTTATGGGAAAAGATACCCAAAAAACATACAAATGCCCTTCCAGACATATGTTGATTCCCGCAAACGAGAGATTTCTTTCTAAAAATGTACCTTCATAACAGGTCAATCGGGCATTCGAAGGTATTCCTCGACGGCTTTGACTTCCGAATCCGTTTTCTGTCTAAAATACGCATACAGCAGTTTCAGTGCGCGTTTTTTTCCGTCCGCCGTGATCAAAGAAACGTTATATTCCTGCCCCGCACACATTTTCAGAACCTGCAACGTACTTTCACTTACCCCCGCGCCGCGGGCGCAGTCGGGGCAGTAAAAACATCCGCCCGCAACGTCAAAAAACACCTTCCCTTCCAGTACGGCTCCGCAATCCGCACAGGCGGAAAGATCCAGCATATACCCCGAAAGTTCCAGAAGTTTGATAAAAAAAGAAATCAGCGCCAGCGCCGCATCTCCTTCGCACATCTCTTTGAGTGAATTCACCGCGCGCAAAAACAATTCTTCGTTGACGATCCCTTCGGGCAGAACGGCGTCACAAAGTCCCGCAAGCGACGCCGCCGCATAGAATTTGCCGATGTCCTGCCTGAGTTCGTAAAAGCCGTCCGTACCGGATGCGGAAATCATGGTGTATCGCTCACCTTTCTGCGCCAGAACATATTCCGCAAAACAGAAAGGCTGGGCCGCAAAACGCAGTTTTGCCCCAGCTTTCCGCACGCCTTTCGCCGCCGCCGATATCTTTCCGTTCTGTAAGGAAAACAGGGTCAGCATTCTGTCGCTTTCCCCGTAATCCGCCGTGCGCACGACCAGCGCATCTACCTTCAGTTCCATTTTCGTCCCTGACCGCCCAAAAATGCGGTTTTACTTTTTTAACTGTTTGTACAGCATGTAATACGAAAGACTGCCCGTACGCTCAAACATTCTCCAGGCGATCTCCGCCGTTTCATTATCTTTCATAAACCGCGCCATCTTTTCCCCTCCGCTAACAGTATGCTCCGAAAACAGGAATACGTTGCACGGTAATTTTTACTAATTGATCAGTCCCGTTCCAAAAGTTCTCCATGGAACGCCGCATAATCGGTACGCTTTTCACGAATAAACCTGATCGCCGAAGACGGGTGCATATTCAGCCTTCCCGTCAGAAGATACGCCACGTCATACCCCCAGACCACGCCCTGTTCTTTCAAAGGCAGCATATGATCGGTAATGAACTGCAACACCGGTTCGATATGGAATTTCGGATTTTTTAAAAAGCCAAGCAACAGCTCCGTGGAACAGTTTCCCGCGCCCCTTCCCATTCCATTCACCGTAGAATCCAGATACGACGCACCCCAGCTCGCCGCCTCGATCGTATTGCCGAACGCCAGTTGCTGGTTGTTATGCGCATGGACACCGATCTCTTTTTTGTACTTGTCCCCTGTTTCCAGATAACGCAGCGTCAGCTTCGCTACCTGTTCCGGATACAGAGATCCGTAACTGTCCACAAGATAGATCACGTCTACAGGGCTCTTCCCAAGCATTTCCAACGCATCGTCGATCTCTTCGTCTTTCGCTTTGGATACGGCCATCACATTCACGCACGTTTCGTAGCCGAGTTTCTTGCAGTACTCCGCCATTTCGATCGCCGCCGGAATCTCGTTGATATAACATGCGATCCGCACCATGTCGATCACACTCTCATTCTTCGGCCCGATATCTTTTTTGAAATCCGTCCTGCCGACATCCGCCATCACCGAAAGTTTCATTCCCGTCTTATTCTCGCCCACGATCGCACGAAGATCCTTTTCTTCGCAGAATTTGTACTTCCCGAACTTGGACGGATCAAAAAGCGATTTGGATGCCTTGTAGCCCATTTCCATATAATCGACGCCCGCCGCCACATTCATCTGAAACAGCGCTTTGGCGAATTCGTCCGTAAATTCAAAATTATTGCACAATCCTCCGTCCCTTAAGGTCGCATCCAACACCTTGATGTCCGGACGGAAAGAAAGCAGAGATCCTTTTCTCTGTACGTTTGCCATGATCATTCCTCCTTCCCGCCGCAAAGACGGGAATATATAACAATTCACGAAACACTTACCCCGTTTTTCGCACCCTTGCGATCTCAGCGGGCGAATATCCGCGACCTTGAATATGTGTAAACAAAATCATCGCCATCGAAGGGCTGAACCCTCCGCATACGGTTATTTCTGCATCGGAGAACAAAAAATATCAGTGCCTGTTTTTCAGTTCCGTACAGACATCCGACAGCTTCACACCCGCATTGGCGAGAAGAACGAGCGTATGATAAAACAAGTCGGCGCACTCCCCGATAATTTCCTCTTTCTTGCCGCCTTTCGCCGCAAGCACAAGTTCCACCGCTTCTTCGCCCGTCTTTTTGGCGATCTTGTCCACGCCCTTTTCAAACAAATACGCCGTATAACTTCCCTCTTCGGGATTTTCTTTCCGATCTTCCACGATACGCTGCAACTGTCCGAGCATCTCCGCCCCGATCCCGTTTTCCTTTACAGGCGTGTAGAAACAACTGTAATTCCCCGTATGGCAAGCGGCGCCCGTCTGCTCCACTTTCAAAAGCACGCAGTCCTTATCGCAATCCAGATAGATCGCGCGCACTTTCTGCAAATGCCCGCTCTCTTCGCCTTTCTTCCAAAGTTTTTTTCTCGAACGGCTCCAATAATGCGCATACCCGGTTTCCAGCGTCTTTTCATATGCTTCTTCGTTCATATATGCCTGCATCAGCACTTCGCCGCTCTCGTAATCCTGCGCTACGGCACATATGAGCCCGTCCGCATTCCATTTCAGTTCCGCCATGTCTGAACCCTCCTGATGGGAATACCCTGTTTTGCCAGAAACTCTTTCAGCTCCCGCATATCGATCTGTGAAAAATGAAACAAAGACGCCGCCAACGCAGCATCCGCCTTCCCTTCCGTCAGAACGTCCGCAAAATCCTGCATTTTGCCCGCTCCGCCCGAAGCAATGACGGGTATATTGACCGCTTCCGCCGCCCGCCGCGTCAGTTCCAGATCGTAACCCGCTTTCGTGCCGTCCCTGTCCATACTGGTCAGCAATACTTCCCCTGCGCCCAGTTTTTCCGCTTCACGGATCCACTCGATCGCATCCAGATCCGTTTTGACCCTTCCGCCGTTGAGATAAACGTCCCAGGAACCTTTTCCGTTCGATTTTGCGTCCACCGCAAGAACCACGCACTGCGACCCGAATTTCAGCGCCGCGTCCGTGATCAGCCGCGGAGACCTGATCGCCGCAGAATTGACCGCAATCTTGTCCGCACCCGCTGCCAAAAGCTCACGGAAATCTTCCGCACTGCGGATCCCGCCGCCTATCGTGAGCGGAATAAAAACCTGCTCACTGGCTCGGCTGAGAATATCCACCGCCGTCTTTCGCCCGTCACTGGATGCCGTAATATCCAAAAATACGATTTCGTCCGCCCCGATTTTATCATAAGCGCGGGCTATTTCCACAGGATCGCCCGCGTCGATCAGATTGACAAAATTGACGCCTTTCACCACCCTGCCCTTATCGATATCCAGACAGGGTATAATGCGTTTTGCTAACATATCTGCTCCATTCTTTTCGCTTCTTCCCGTTTTCGGCCGCCCCGATTTTCAGGCACGCGGCAGCACGCAAAAAACGTAAAACCTATAATTACCGCTCAGCCTCGCGCCGTTTTCAGCGCTTCTTTCAGATCGACGGCACCGCTGTATATGGATTTTCCCAGCACTGCCCCGTAGATCCCGCTGTCGCGAAGATTTTCGATATCTTTGAGCGAAGAGATCCCGCCGCTTGCAATGACCTGAAGTTCCGTCTCTTTCTGAATGCGTATCGTCTCGCAAACGTTGCACCCTTCCATCGCTCCGTCCTTGGAAATATCCGTGAAAAGTGCATAACGTATACCCATTTTTTTGCATTTTTTTCCGAAATATACCGCCGTGATGTCCGTCTGTTCCGTCCAGCCCTTGACGGCAAACATACCGTCGCGTGCGTCGATTCCGGCTACCACTTTTTCGGGAAATTTATAAGCCGTAAGCGCAAATTCATCCGGATGACATGCTGCCATTGTACCGATAACGACCCTGTCCGCGCCTGCGTCCAACCGCCTTTGCACATCGCTTATACTGCGCAATCCGCCGCCGCTCTGCACGGAAATATTCAGCCGCTTCTTGATCTCCGTCAGGATCGAATCGATGCCGCTCTCTCCCGTAAACGCACCGGAAAGATCGACGACGTGCAGCCACTTTGCCCCTGCTTCCGCCCATTTTTCCGCAAATTTCAAAGGATCTCCGTATTCCGTTACCTTATTTCTGTCGCCTTTATAAAGCCGCACTGCCTTTCCGTTCAAAATGTCAATGGCTGGAAATAATATCATATGCCCTCCGTTCGGATTTTTTAAGATTAGTTTCGGATGCCGCATCCTTCCTGCAGTTTCCTTTCTGCCGCAGGGTTTGCTGTTCATATCTTTTCACCAAACCCCATCGTTTTGAAACATTTTTTAATATACGTATGCCTTAAACAGCGCAAATCTTTGATGCAATTGCGCCAACCTTGACACTTCGCAAATTTACATCGAACAAAAATTTTTCAAGAGCCTTAAGCCCGCTTCACCGCTCTTTTCGGGATGAAACTGTACCCCGTACACGTTGCCCGCATAGACCGCCGAAGGATACTGTACATAATATTCCGTCTTTGCGGCCGCAAAGCAGTCCGCACAGTCGGCACGATAGCTGTGCACAAAATAAAACCTTGTACCTTCTGCAATGCCGTCAAACAGCGGCGTTTTCAGACACGATACTTCATTCCAGCCGATCTGCGGGATCTTTCCTTCCGTAAATCGGGTAACCTGACCTTTCACAAGCCCCAGGCCTTTAAACTCGCCGTCTTCAAAACTCTTTTCCAGCAAAAATTGCATTCCGAGGCAAATGCCGAGAAGTTTTGTGTCCTTGACACGTTCCAGGATATATTTATCGAGGTCTACCTCACACAGCTGTGTCATGCCCGCCCCGAACGAGCCCACGCCCGGCAGAATCAGTTTTTCACAGCTGTCCAGCACCGAACGATCGCCCGAAATGACCGCTTTTTCCCCGATCGCTTCAAGCGCTTTCTGTACGGAACGCAGATTTCCCGCGCCGTAATCTATGATGCCGAGCATTTACAGCACTCCTTTCGATGACGGAATACGGTCAGAAACAACTTTTACCGCATCCTGTACGCATTTTGCAAGCGCTTTGAAGATCGCTTCCGCTTCGTGGTGCATATTTCCGCCTTTTAAAAGTTTTACATAAACGTTCATCCCTGCATTGAAGCTGAACGCGCGCAGAAATTCTTCCACAAGCTCCGCATCAAATTCGCCGATCTTGCCCGTCAGTTTCTCTTCAAAATTCAGAAACGGTCTGCCGCTGATGTCGATCGCGACCATTGCCGCACATTCGTCCATCGGCACGACCCTGTCCGCAAACCGCGCAATCCCCTTCTTGTCGCCGAGCGCCGTTTTGAATGCCTGTCCCAGGCAGATACCTACATCTTCCACACTGTGATGGAAGTCCACTTCCGTATCGCCCTTGCAGCGAACGCACAGATCCATGCCCGAATGTACGCTGAATAATTCCAGCATATGGTTCAAAAAACCGACACCCGTATCCACGGAATTTTTACCGCTTCCGTCCAGATCCAGTTTCAGTTCAATGTCCGTTTCGCGCGTTTTGCGCGTAAGTTCCGCCTTTCTCATTTCTCACCCTCCAAACGTACCCGCACCGCATTTGCATGCGCGCTAAGCTGTTCACTCTCGGCAAGCCGTACAATGTCCGCTCCGTCTTCCAGGATCGCTTCTTTCGTATAGCGGATCACACTCATCTTGCGCAGGAAAATATCCGCGTTCAGCACCTGGAAAAACCGCGCCGTTCCGCCCGTAGGCAAAATATGATCGGGCCCCGCAAAATAATCTCCGACAGGTTCGGGCGTATAGCTTCCCAAAAATACCGCCCCCGCATGCTCGATCTTCGGCAGAAGTTCTTCACAATTTTCTGCAGCAATTTCCAAATGCTCGGGAGCGATCTCATTCGCCAATGCGCAAGCCTCTTCCAGATCTTTTACCAGTATAATGCCGCCTGCATTCGCCACCGAGTATGCCGCAATTTCTTTTCTCGGCAGCAATTCCAGCTGACGGTCTACTTCTTTTGCGACGATCTTTGCAAATTCTTCGTCGTCGGTGAGCAGAATCGCGCGCGCCAGTTTATCGTGCTCCGCCTGCGACAAAACATCCGCCGCCACATATTGCGGCTTTTGCTTGCCGTCCGCAATGATCAGAATCTCCGACGGTCCCGCCAGCATGTCGATGCCAACCTCGCCGTACACTTCCTTTTTGGCAAGCGTTACATAAATATTTCCGGGCCCTGCGATCACGTCCACTTTCGGGATGCTTTCCGTGCCGTATGCAAACGCGGCGATCGCCTGCGCGCCGCCTGCTTTTAAAAGTTTCGTGACGCCGCACTCGTGCGCCGCAACAATCACCGACGGGTCTACTTTACCGTTTTTTGCAGGCGTGCAGACATAAATTTCTTTCACTCCAGCCGCTTTTGCGGGTAATACGCCCATCAGTACAGAACTCACCAACGGCGCCGTGCCGCCCGGCACATAGATCCCCGCACGCGAAACCGCACGCACGACAAATCCCGTGGTTCTGCCGTCCTTCGTACGGATGTCTTCTTTCATGACACTGCGGGCGTGATATTCATAGACGTTCTTTACCGCTTTTCTCAGCGAATTTAAAAACTTTTCGTCCGTCTGCGCGTAAGCGGCTTCCGTCTCTTCCCTGCTCACACAGACCGTCTGCGCGGAAAGTTGGCTCCCGTCAAACTTCTCGCAATACGAAAACAACGCTTCGTCGCCGCGCTCTTTCACCGCATTCACGATCTCTCTGACCGCCGCAGTCTTCGCCGCGTCGTCGAATTTTCCGCGCTTTAAAATTTCCGCCGCCTCCGCGGCATTTTTGTAAATTTTCATAAATGTTCTTCCGAATCGGCATTTTCAGCCGATATATTTTTTCATCTGAGCGATCAGGGGCAAAATCTCCGCCGCCTTCGTTTTCAGGCTGACTTTATTCGCAACCAGCCGCGCGGAAATATCAAACACTTCTTCCAGCACCACGAGCCCGTTGGCACGCAGTGTTCCGCCCGACTGTACGATATCGAAAATCACATCCGACAACCCCGTGAGCGGCGCAAGTTCGATCGAACCGTTCAGCTTGATGATCTCCACGTCCTCGCCGCGCGAGAAAAACAGCTTTTTCGCCGTATTGACGTATTTCGTCGCCACCCGAAGGTGCGGCGCCGTCAGCATGTCTTTTTTCTCAGGGAATCCCGCAATACAGAGTTTGCATTTTTCGAATTTCAGATCCAGCATCTCGTAAAGCTCCGCTCCCGCTTCCAAAAGCGTATCCTTTCCGACAATGCCGATATCCGCGATCCCGTATTCCACATAGGTGGGCACATCCGAAGGCTTGACAAAAAAGAATTTAAATTTCCCGTCAGGCGTTTCCAGTACCAGTTTGCGCGTTTCCTCTTTCAGGATCTGCGCCTGTATGCCGCATTTCATAAATATATCCGCACAGGAATCGGCTAACCGACCCTTCGCAAGCGCAACGTTCAGCATCCGCTTTTCACCTCCGCTTCCAGTGCGCGAAGCACACGCATCAATCCGATGGCAAATCCCACCGCGGAAAGATCGCGCCCGAACTGCGCGCAAAGATCATTGTAACGCCCGCCTGAAAGCACCGCGGCGCCCACTCCTTCCGCAAGACCCGTAAATACCATTCCCGAATAATAAGAAAGGCTTTTCACCGTACCAAGGTCAAAGGACACATACTGCTCCACCCCTTTCTTCTTCAAACATGCATATACGTTCTGCAAATGCGCAAGCGCCGAAAGCGCCATTTTGTTATCCGTCAAAGATTCCGCCTCTTTCAATATCTGCACGCCCCCGAACAGCGACGGCAAAGCAAGGATCGCCGCCTGCGCTTTCTCGTTCGCCCCGTACGTACGCAGCGCGATCTCCGTATTCACGGCATCTTTTGCATTGATATAACCGCGGATCTCCTCCGCCGCTTCCTCCGAAAGTCCGCTCCCTTCCAGAAGCCCTTTGTAAAACCCGACATGCCCGATATCGACAATGAAATTTTTCAGTCCCACAGCTTTCAGACAATCGATGGCAAACGCCACCGCCTTCGCGTCCGATTCCGCACCGTCTTCCCCGAAAATTTCCACGCCTGCCTGTATGACTTCACGGTCACTGTTTCCGACTGCCGAAAAGTCGTAAACATTGGAAAAATAACAAAGCTTCGCGCTGTTTTCCCGCAGTTTCGTCGCCGCTATGCGCGCGCATGCCAACGTCATGTCCGGCCGCAATACGATCAGATTCCCGTCTTTGTCCGTCATCTTGAACATCTTCGTCTGCGGCACCGAACTCTTGATGCAGGCAAACGTATCATAATACTCGATCCCCGCCGTCCGCACCGACGAAAAACCCGCATCCTTAAACTTTTTTCGCAGGATCTCTTCCGTTTGATCCAGCCGTGCGCTCTCCTGCGGCAATATATCCCTCAGTCCCGACGGCAATTTGAAATACGACATACATTTTCCTCGGATAAATTGCATAATTATGCAACTTATCCCCGCACAATTATGAATTTATACATTTTTTCTATTCTGTACAATTTTAACACGAGCGCGGCATTTCTGTCAATGAAATCCGCATAAAATAACCGATACAAGCATGATTTTACTCAATTCAGCACGACATCCTGCAGACTTTCGTATTTTTTGAGCGCAAGCGAACGGAGCAAGGAGATATCGCCGCAAGACACGGCTTCATCGGCCAATTTTTTCGCCTCGAAAATAACCTCGGGCGGATACCTGAGATTTTTGATTTCGGAAAGCATTTTACCGCTTTGGCGCGTACCCATGAAATCGCCGCCGCCGCGCATCCGCAGATCGTATTCCGCAATACGGAAACCGTCTGTATTATTTTTGATCACGGAAAGGCGTTCACGCGCTTCGGGAGAATCCGAACCCAGAAGCAGGAAACAGAAGCTCTTTTTCGTCCCCCTGCCCACACGGCCGCGCAACTGGTGCAGCTGCGAAAGTCCGAAACGCTCCGCATTGTAAATGACCATGATCGTTGCATCGGGAACGTCAATACCCACTTCGATGACCGTTGTGGATACAAGGCAATCGTATTTTTTATCCTTGAACGCCTGCATGATCTCGGCTTTTTCTTTATCTTTCATCTTTCCGTGCAAAAGCGCAAAGCGTACGCGCGGAAGCCTGTTTTTCAGCTCGTCGAAAAGCTCGGTAACACTCATGAGCGAACCTTCGTCGTCCCCTTCGATCTTCGGGCAGACAAAATAGCTTTGGTTGCCTTTCGCCGCTTCCTCCCCGATGTATTCCAACATACTCTCATATTTGTGCGGAGGGACAATGCCCGTTACGATCTCGCAGCGCGCTTTCGGCTTGTCCTTAATCTCCGAAATGTCCAGATCCCCGTAAAAAATCAATGACAGCGTTCGCGGAATAGGCGTTGCGGACATGACCAGCATATCCGCCCCCGCGCTCTTTTCGCCCAGCGCACTGCGCTGCGCAACGCCGAAACGGTGCTGTTCGTCGCAGACGCAGAAGGCAAGATTCTTCGTTTCCACGTCCTCCTGAATGATCGCGTGCGTGCCGCAGATGATATCGATCGCTCCTTCTTTCAGCGCTTTTTTAATTTCCCGTTTTTCCTTTGCGGACGTGCTTCCCGCCAGAAACGCCGACCTGAATTCGGGCAGATATTTCTGCACAAGCGCATAGTTCTGCGCCGCCAGAACTTCTGTCGGAGCCAGAAATGCCGCCTGGTAACCGCTTTTTGCCGCCATGTAAATGCCGCACAGCGCCACCGCCGTCTTTCCGCTCCCCACATCCCCCTGCAACAGACGGTTCATCCGTTTAGGAGATTTAAGATTTTCATAAATGTCATCTACCGCGCGTTTTTGCCCGTCCGTGAACGTAAAAGGAAACCGCGCCGCAAATTCTGCCGTTTCCCGCGCCGTAGCGGAATAACGAAAGACGCGCGCATCTTCCTTTCCGCCTTTCATGAAACGGAACGCCGAAATGAGGATAAAATATTCTTCCAGTGCGATGCGTTCGGCGGCTTCGTCCCTATCCGAAAGCGCTTCGGGCGCATGGATCTTCCGATACGCCTCCGAAAGAGAAGGCAACGCATATTTCCGTATAAGCTCCGGAGGAATGGCAGTTACGACGGAAACCTTTTGCAAAGCGTCACGGATCGCATCGCGCAACGCTTTCTGCGTGAGCGTGCCGCGAAGTCCGTACACAGGCACGATCCCTTTTAAGCGATAATTTTTCTCGCGAAGCTCGAAAGACGGGTTTACCATACTCGGCGTTCCCATTCCGTATTTGTTGTGGACTCTGCCGTAAAACAAGTATTCCTCGCCTGCTTTAAGATTGTTCTTGACATACGGCGCATTGAACCAGATCGCCGAAAAGCGCTCTCCGCCTTGGTCACACCAAACCTTCACAAAGCTGCGGCGGCCGTTATACACCGTCTGCGGCGGCGAAGAAACACGGCACGCCAGTAAAACGATGTCATTATGGTAACACTCAGATATCCTGACCGTATGCGTTAGATCCAGATAATCGCGCGGAAAATAGCGCACCAGATCTTCCGCCGTAAAAATATTCAGTTTGTTGAGGTCTTTTTCCCGTTTTTCGGATATTCCCCGTATCTTTTTGAGTTCCATGTTTTTCCTGTACTCTTTGATTTGTTTCGGATCCCGCCTTTTTATTCCCGATCGCCCGTTCACTCAAGCAAAATCAGGACTGAACCGCTTGCCGATAAACGCGCTCTAACTACCCTGCTCCGCCGCGCGCACAGCCGTAAGTCTGCGTTGTCTGCATTCAAACTCACGTTCGACCTTCCCGCAATGATTAAACTCGCTCCGACCGCACCGCCGCCCACACAGTCGGCCGCCGCGCGCACAGCCTTAAGTTTGCGTTGTCTGCATTCAAAAATAAAAACGGCGGGCAAATACCCGCCGCGCTGTTTTCTTATTCGAGCGATACGATATAATAATAGATCGGTTGGCCGCCAAAATGATAATCGACGTCACAATCAGGAAATTTCTCCGCTACCCGCGCGGCAAGCGCTTCGGCATCCTCTTCCTTTATATCCTGTCCATAATAGAGCGTAATGATCTCGTGCGTACTGTCTTTCAGCTTGTCGATCAACGCAAGC
>CATYEP010000037.1 GCA_958405585.1 uncultured Eubacteriales bacterium | reverse complement strand
ACACACGCCTCTTTTATTAAATCATCGATCATTTTATCAAATCAGCAAGGAATGAGACAGTAATCGAGCCGCCTCTTGCGCCGTTCCCGTATCCACCACAAATTTGACAGGATTATTTTCATACAAACTTCCCAAAAACGTACCGTTGATCTTGGAAAGGATGTTCTGCACAAAAGAAGTATCCTGCATAGTGCGGAAAATGGCAAGCACGAGCAAAGTCAAAAGCAATACTGCAGCGACTGCCAGGGCCATACCGAGCAGTTTATTGACAATGCGCATGGGCAAAACGTCCACTTCGAACACGCCCGCCACACACTTTACGATAATAATGCGCACGATCTGCACCGCAAAGAACAGCACCACATAATAAATAATAGTTGCAAGGTGTATTGTTTCCAGGAAGCTCCAGCTCTGACCGAGCTTTGTGTTCAGAGCGCCGATCCATTCTGCTACGGCAGGGATCCCAGCGATCATGCCGCCGAACGTCGCACACACAAAAACAGATATAATAATCCCAAAAAGTCCTTTCGTAAAAAATCTGAGCGTTTTGCCGAAACCGAACAGCAAACCGAGCAATGCCAGCACGATCGCTACAATCACGGTGATAACGTCCAAAGTCTGCATTCTTTTCCTCCAAACTCCGCGCCAACGCACGGGTGTGCAATACAAACGGTATTGCCCGTATCTGCATTTTTTAAACGATATCTCAGAATCCGTAAAGATCTTTGCTTCCGAACTCCGGTTCGCAGGTCAGGTTTATCCCCAGCTTACGAACCACAGAAATATCGTTTTCCGGTAAGATACAGGAAGCATGTGCGTCACAACCGCGCAGCTGCACAAGCATATCCATCGCTTTTTCCGCAATAGGGTTCGTCGCCGCGCAGATAGAAAGCGCCGTCAGGACATCGCCCAATGCAAGTTTCACCTTATCTTCCCGAAGTACTTCTTTTTTCAACTGAATGATCGGCGCAAGGACGACCGGCGATAAAAGCAGCATTTCATCAGCAATATTCGAAAGCGTTTTCACCGCATTGAGTACCGCGCTCGAACAAGCTGTCATCAGCTTGCTGGATTTTCCCGTTACGACCCTTCCGTCCTGCAATTCCAAAGCAACTACCGCACATCCGCACGCCTCTGCGCGCTCCAGCGCATAATGCGTCACTTTCCGCTCCGTAACATCGATCTTGTTTTCATTCATTAAAAGACGGATGCGCTCTACCGCGTCTGCCCCGACATTGCCCGTCTTGTAATCGCATTCTGCTTTGTAATAACGGCGGATGATCTCCTGACGCGCTGCTTCGCGGCACACTTCGTCATCTACGATCCCGAATCCCGCCATATTCACGCCCATATCTGTAGGCGATTTATAGATACTTTCATCCCCCGTGATCTTTGTCAGAATAGACTTCACAATAGGAAAACATTCAATATCCCGGTTATAGTTGACAGTGGTCACCCCATATGCTTCCAGATGATACGGGTCGATCATATTGATATCCCCGAGATCCGCTGTTGCCGCTTCATACGCCACATTGACCGGATGCCGTAAAGGCAGACTCCAGATCGGGAATGTTTCAAACTTCGCATACCCTGCACGCACGCCGCGCTTGTATTCATGATACAACTGCGAAAGGCAAGTGGCAAGTTTTCCGCTTCCCGGCCCCGGCGCCGTAACCACGACCAGCGGTTTCGTCGTTTCAATATAAGGATTTGCTCCGTACCCTTCATCCGAAACGATCACATCCACTTCCGTCGGATACCCCTTCGTTTTGTGATGAATGTAGGTCTTTAATCCGTGATTTTTCAGCTTATTGATAAATTTATCCGCCGCAGGCTGTCCGAGATACTGCGTTACGACCACACTGTTCATGTTCAGTCCCAGCCCGCGCATTTTGTCGATCAGGCGCAGAACATCCGTGCCGTACGGGATCCCGAAATCCGCACGGATCTTGTTGCGTTCCAGATCCGCCGCACTGATGACAAAAATTATTTCCGACTCATCTTTGAGTTTCATTAAGATCCTGCACTTTGCGTCCGACTCAAACCCCGGCAATACACGGCAGGCATGCATGTCGTCGAACAGCTTTCCTCCGAATTCCAGGTACAATTTGTTGTCAAACTTTTTGATTCTCTCCAAGATCTTTTCGCTCTGCAACCGGATATACAGATCGTTATCGAAACCCTTCTTCATTCGATTACCTCATCCTCAAAAAACTCCTGTCTATTATAGCACACGCCGCCAAAGATTGCAACGCAAGCGCATGAGTTTTTTCATCCTTTTTCACTTTCTCCTTTTCTATGCCGTTTCTTTTTTAATCCTCTCTTGTACGGGCATACGGAATCATTTTCGACATTTCTATGTATTTTCATTCTTTTATTTATAAATACATACATGCGCCGAACTGCCTTTCCTCTCTTATACCTTTTTTAAATAAAAAAAACGCACTTACGTGCGTTCCCTCTTTATTTTTTTCAATTGTTTTCAGCTTCATATGTGCCTGCCGATCAGCTCATCCAGACTGATCCCGTAAAAATCAGCGATACGGATACACATTTCGATCGAAGGCATTACGGTTCCGTTTTCCCAACGGTATATATTCTGATGATTGACCCCGAGAGCCTTCGCCAACTCATATGCATTCATGCCTCGCTGCTCACGGTTGTCTTTGAGTGATTCTGCGATATTCATGTTAATATTATCACATAAAAATGATTAAATGTCATGATTAGCACAAAATTGTGTAGATATTTTATTGTAAAATTTACCATTTTTCGTTCAAAAATACGGCGAGTCTGTTCATAAAACAAATTGCGCTGACACAAGAAACCTTATCCGTACCTTTCAAATAAGTTTTCTTGTTATTGTTCGATTTACGTTCTCCTTTTTCTCCCCACCAAACGGCGATAGCTAATCAGGTATCGCCGTTTCTGTTATGGAAAGAGCCCACGAACGGCACACTCCGAAAACGACTTAAAGACACCATGATATCAAACATCACAATCTCCCAAAATCAGTTCGATTTCTTTCACTTCTTTTATGACTTGTTGAAGATGCTCCAATGTCACTGTTTTATTTTGTTGCCGTCTGTATTTATGCAATCCGCAACTTTCTTTTGCTCCTACAGCTTTTTCATTTTTCTCACAATATCCCAATCTTTCACGATAGAATGCACACGCTCCCCTGGTATAAAATGCTTTATAGTATCTGCATCCCGCGTAACTTCGATAATTTTCAACGTGTTTCATTACAAGTTTTTCCCTTCATCCTCGCACTCCTGCATTATCTGACGAATCGCTGAGATCTCAGTCAGAATTTCATACAATGCTCTCGAAACTGCCCGCCGCCGCATAAGATGCCTGCGCCTGCTCGTTTCCCAAAATTCGCAAAAAACCTGATCGTTTACTATCTTATCATGTTCTCTGCAATATCCTTGCTTTGTGCGATCAAAACAATGTAATCCTTTTGTATAATAGCCTTCAAAATTTCCGTAATACAAGCATTTTTTCCTCTTTTTTGCCTCTTCTTGCAGTTTGTCTTCTCCTTTTATACCCCCAATCGGGTATAATTATTATACTACCCAAATCGGGTATTATCAACCCATTTTGGGTATAAATGTTATAATAAAATCAGAGAAGGAAAATTATGGAATTTAAGGATATTTTAAAGGCAATACGCAAAGAAAAAGGGATGACGCAAAAAGATGTTTACGAACTGCTCAGGATTTCTCCCAACGGATATGCAAGCTGGGAACAAGGCAGAACAGAACCCGATATTAAGTCCATCAAAAAACTTTGCAAGATTTTTGATGTAAGCGCCGACTATCTTCTTGGCTTAGAGGATGAAACGGGCACTAAATTATAAAATTCTGTTTATTCAGCAAATTCGGAGAATCATTTTATCGACTAAGAATAAAATTCAATTTACATTTTCTCCCCCTTTTGAACAAAAAAAGCATTTGCTGAAAAGGATGATCTCGTAAACAAAAAACGCACTGACCGACTCCGCTTACAACGAATACGAAGAAGCAATATATCTTTGCGTAAAAGAAAACGCTTGAAATTCTAAAAATTACAGCTGAGAAATAAAAAAAGCAGAAAGTTTATGATTTGAACGTATTTTGCCATGATCAAACATATGTGTTCAAATGCATTGAAAGAAAAAATGAGAAAAAAACTATAAAAATTATGTTAATTGCGCGGCGGCACATATGTGCCGCCGCGCAAAAAGGTTTATTCGGACTTGGTTTGTTCTCCTAAACTCAGTTTATAGAGTTTCACGGAATTATCGATGGTCTTTTCCTTTGCAGACGCGCCGTATTTATCCACATCCACCACATTTTTCGGGCCGTGGTTAAGACACAAAGCGCCGTTGAGGCACCCGCCGTCGCATGCCATCCCCTCGAAAAAGTTTTCGGTTGCGCGGTTAAATTTGAGCTTGGTAAGCGCAGCGCGGCATTCGTCGATGCCGTTCATGGCGAGCGGGCGAACGCCCTCTGCGCCCATTTCTTTTGCGACATCCGCAATGCCCTGCGCTATGCCGCCGCTCTTGGCAAAAATTCTTCCGTAGAACGAAGCGTTATCCAACGATGTTTCTTCCAGACTGCCCACATCGATGTGCCGCGCGTCGAGAAACGCCTGCAGCTCTTCAAACGAAAGTACGGAATCGATCGCTCCCTGCGTTTTCGGAAGCTTATATTCCAGCTTCTTGCTCGCGCAAGGCCCGATAAAGATCACTTTGCCGTTCGGATCGGTACGCTTGATGAGCATTGCAGCTTCCACCATCGGCGAGACGGAATGGCTTACGTATTTTGCAAGTTCGGGGAAATTTTTCTCCACAAACATTACAAACGAAGGACAGCAGGAGGTTGTCAGAATCCCCTTTTCTTTCCATTCTTCCGCCTCATGGTAGAGCGTGATGTCTGCGCCGAGCGCCGCCTCGACCACCTGATGGAAACCGAGTTTGCGCATACCCGTCACGACCTGTTCGATCTTTGCATACTTAAACTGGCTGACGATCGAAGGAGCAATGACCGCATACACATGATATTTCTGATTGTTTTCCGAATTTTTTAAAATTTCGATGCTTTCCAGGATCATGGACTTATCCACGATCGCGCCAAACGGGCACTGATACACGCAGGCGCCGCAGGAAATACATTTCTGATTGTCGATGACAGCCTTTTTATCCTCGCCGACCGAAATCGCCTTGACCTTGCAGGAGTTGACGCAAGGACGTTTTTGCGCAATGATCGCACCGTAAGGACATGCCTGCGTGCACTTACCGCATTCGATGCACTTGGATTTATCGACGACCGCTTTATGATCGATGATCTGAATCGCATCGCGCGGACAGACCTCCTTGCAGCGATGTACGATACAGCCGCGGCAGGCAGGCGTGACAAAGATCCCGCCGATCGGACATTCATCGCAAGCAATGTCGATCACTTCCACAACGTTCGGATTGTTTTTATCGCCGCCCTGCGCCAGCTTGATGCGCTCCTGGACGATGGCGCGCTCTTTATAGATACAGCAACGCATCGTCGCTTTCGGCCCCGGAGAGATCTCCTTGGGAATATCTATGTAAATATTATCATAGCAGTGCTCGTATTCGTTGCGGATCACCGCTTTCAGCACATCATATTTCAGCTTCTGTACCGCTGTATCAAAAATTCGTTTGTCTGCCATAATTCTCTACCTACCTTTTCCATATTCAGAACATTTATCGGCACTCCGCACATACACCCCGCAAAACGCCGCCTGTCCCGCAGCGGCGGCAATACTCGTGCGTTCCTTATTTTCACGGCCGCCGTCGTATAAATTTATTCCGTCTTACCTATACCCTATCGTTTTTCTTTTGTACAGGAAAAACAATACGCCTCTCAATCATAATCGATCTGAACGTTCTTACCCATTTTTTTCAGATTTGCCGCCAGACTTTCCACCAGTTTAAGTTTCATCGTGATATCGATGGGAAGTCCCTGGTGCGCCGCGTTGATGCTCTGCCCTACATAAAAGTGTACGTCCGTCGCTTCCTCGAACAGCATCTGCGCCAGTAAGGACGCACCGTCTTTCTTTGTAAACGTCTTAGGCGTAAGATCTTTCGGCGAAACGTATTTCTCGGAAAGTTCAAGAAGTCTGCGCATGGTCAGCACACCCTCGGTCGTGAGGTCGATCCCGTCGATAAAACCGATGGGCGGAACGTCACGATCGGGAAAATCGAAGGACGCGCGCACCGTCGTTTTTAAGTGCCTTGCCACGATCTGCGAACTTGTACCCCCGCATACCACTTTCTTCCCTTCCCCTGAGAGGAAACGGGAAATATAATAATCGTCTTTCGATTTGTCGACAGGCGGCCCGATCATCAGCGATACTTTCAGCTTTTCGCGCACTTTTACGGCGGCAACGGTCGTATCGTCTCCCGGTTCGCCCAAATACAGATCGTTGCATACCCCAGCCAGCAGGCACGCGACCGCGCGCGCGCTCATGGACGGCTTAACATTGTTGTCCAGAAATTCCATGACTTCCGGACGCTGCCACCCGAGCTTGAGCGTCATTCCGACCCCCGCATGAATCACGCCGTCGCTCATTACCACGACGATGTCGCCCGCTTTCAGATCCAGAGCCGTTTTATACACCGTTTTCCCGAGGACATTCATCTCTTCCCGCGCGAAATCACGGCTCTTGCAATCGCGGAGCAGGATCGCCTGCGGATTGTCGAACTCAAAAAGATATCCTTTCCCCGCGCTGTTCATGTGTATGACGGAAAATGTCGAATAAGCAACGCCGCGTACTTTGCAAACAGGCAAACTGGACAAGATCGTTTCCACACAGTCTTCAATGTCGATTTCGTTGGATACCATCGTGCACAGGATCTTGGACGTAAGCGTGGAAAGTATATTCGCCTTCACGCCGCTGCCCAGCCCGTCCGCGAGAACCAGCGTCGTATAATCGCCGCAAACCGTGCTCTCTACACGGTCACCGCACAGTTCTTCGTTCTTTTTATTCAGGGACGTATAGCCGCTTTCCAGACAAAGTGCCATCTCACTTGCCTCCGTCTTCGCCCTGCAGAGTCTTTTTCAGTTTCAAAAGGGCCACTTTCGTTTCCGCCGTCGTTTCGCCGAGCAGCGACGCGATCTCCTGCGCCACGCGCATCTGCTTTTTGATGACTTCGTCCGTCGTCGCCAGCGTTTCTAGCTTCACTTTGTCCAGCTGCTCTTCCGATTTGGTTTCCTGCGTGATGTCTTTCATCACCGCATACGTTCCCTTTCCGTCCTTGAGTACAATGATCGTCAGTTCGATATAATTGCCCGTCTTTTCCAGAAAAACTTTTTTGTTATAAATGTTTTTATTATCGTTGACCGCAAGCACAAAATCCGTCGGATTAAAATAGTGGAAAATGCCCTTTCCCTTAACGTCATAATCGCGGATCCCTAAAAGTTCTTTGGCTTTGTTGTTGATCTCCATGATATTGAGATCGCTGTCAAGAAGCACGATCCCGTTCGGACTGGTCTGTATGATCTCATACGACATGCTTTCCGCACGTTCACGCATATACGGTACGCACATTTCAATGTTTGCATACCCGTTGGCAACTGCCCACGCTTTTTCCAGACAGGTATCATAGCCGCACGCTCCGCAGTTGAGCATATCTTCGGGTTTCGTCTTGCCTGTCTTTGCAAGGATCTCCTGCAACTGGCGGTCGGTCGGCACAAAATCTTCCGTGCGTCTGCGCTCGTGCATACAGGTAAAATCAAGATCCGTTTCGGGAACATATTCCGCCGTCGCATGCTCCTGCAGATCTTTGTTGACATATTTACGGATATCGGCATTTGCTTTGAGCGCACCCGCCTTCAATGCCAATGAACAAGGCCCGTTCACGCACGCCGAATCGCAGCTGTTCATCTCAATGAACATACCCGAAAGGCTTTCAATGTTTTCCAGTACTTCCTTGCACTTTTTTGCACCGTCCACCGCGACAAATTCATACCCGTCCACATAATTTTCAAACGACTTGATAATGCCGCGGCTGATCGGATAATATTTTGCACGGTTGACGCCGCCCCCCGCGTGTTCTGGCAGACGAGCGATCTCATCCAACACGATGCCCTTGTCCGCAAACATCGCCGCAAGGTCTTCAAACGTCAGAACGCCGTCTACAACGCCGCTCTCATGCGCTTCCCTTTTCTTGGCGATACAAGGCCCGATAAATACGACCTTCGCATTTTTTCTCTTTTTGCGTATCATCTTCGCATGCGCGATCATGGGCGTATCGACGGGCGCAAGATAATCGAGCGCCTTGGGATAATACAGCTCGATCATCGTATTCACCGCAGGACAACAGGATGTGATGAAATTCTTGTATGTACCGCTTTCCAGCAATTTTTTGTACTGCGCAGTGACTTCCCTCGCTCCGATGCTCGTTTCCTCCGCATCGGCAAAACCGAGCCTGCCCAGCGCAAGTTTCATGACCGAAAAATCCTGCAAGTTGAAAGAGGAAACAAAAGAAGGCGCCACCGACGCCACTACATTCCCCCCTGCCAGCAGTTTTTCCACTTCCGCGCGTTCGGTATGTACGCTTTTGGCATTCTGCGGACATACTTCGGTACAATGCCCGCACAAAATACAGCGGCTCTCTATGATTTTGGCATGATGATCGACCACCTTGATCGCTTTGACGGGACATTCGCGCAAGCACTTATAACAGTCCTTGCAACGTGCGTCCTTGAAGTCGAGATAACGGATCATATTTTCCCCCCGTCCTTATTTTACGAGCGGATAAACTTGCGTCAGAAACAGTTCTTCGCAGTTGTCTTTATTCGCATTGTGCAACAACAACTCATCCGCCAGCACGCTCACTCCGTTTGTACAATTCCCCACGCAAAAGGTAGCCTGCAGATCGATTTTGTCTTCCACCCCGTACTTTTTGATAAGACGCTTCATCTCCTCGATCACATCATATGAACCGCGTAAATGACAGGAACTCCCCACACATACTTTCAGAACCATAGCTTTCACCTCTCGATATGTTTTTGCTTGTGCATGCCCTCTCTTCTGCCGTATTTTCAGCTCAAAAAATACCGCCGTCTTCCCCTTGTCACGGATCTTTCGGACACGCCGAAACCGCGCTTTGGCTTTCCCCCTTTGCGCGGCAATGATTCGATAAAAATTTATCGATTTTATTCTGTTAATATTATAATAGAAAGGTCGGAAACTGTCAACGATTTTTATAAATCAGACAAACCAATTTTTACCTTGTTCCCCGTTCCCGCTTTTCTGTTTCAAACCTTACTACGGCGCTTTTTCCCAAAACCTGCAAGATCCGCCTACGACTTTACCTTCCGCAACCCGAACACTTTGACGAAAATCAAACTGCCCGCCGATGCGATCCACATATAATATGGCAACCGACCGCATATCTCATCAACCGCTTCGAACTGATCATTTGCATGTCCGCCCTCTAACCGAGAACCACCGCAATCGCTTGGCATGATCGTACACACAGCCGACCTTCCTCTCTGTGTGCCACCGCAAACGATCTCACCGCTTTTGCCCGTTTTCATGCTCCGCATATAAAAGGACAGACTTATCCCCTTTAGATATCTTTAAGCCCCAGTATATAGTTTGCCGAAACATCCAAAGCCTCGCATAGCGCCGCAAAAGTATCCAGGCGCGGCAGTTTTCCCGTCGTACAGTATTGAGTGATCATTTCGGGCGATACTCCCACTTTCTTTGCAATTTCTGCTTTTGTCATTCCGCTGCGGACAATTTCTTCCCGCAGTCTCTCTTTAATTTCGTTTGCTCTCATAATTTTATAATATAACCAACAGTTAGCTTTTGCTTGACAATTAACCATTGGTTATCGTATAATAGTATGGATAAAAAAACAAAAATAGCAATGTTCTCCTGAAACAAATGAGAGTAAATACAAAAAAACAGCGGGCGGCGGAAGAATTTTTCTTACGCCGCCCGCTGTTTTCATAAAATTTCGGCTGTAAAACCACAAAATTTCTAATGCAAAACGGGTAAGCCGCAATTTATTTTACAATGTATCCGAAGAAACGTGAAACGGATACAGAAAAATCGCAAAGAAAACAATATCTGCCGCGCATAAGCGCGGCAGATAACGAAATCTCAAGAAAACGGATCACGCTGTCCGAACTTTCTTCTTTGCGGCAAGACGGCGGAACAGCTTGACGAGCTCATCCAACACAACGACGGAAACTGCGATACCGAATACTTTGAGCCAGTCGATAAATTCCAGCGGAACGGTATCGAACACGGCGCCGCCGAACTGCGTGATGAGGATCTGCAACCCGAACGCGACAACAAACGCCCCGATCATGAGTTTGTTTTTCAAAAGATACGGGAAAATGCTCTTATCACCGAGTTCTCGGCAATTGAAGGCATTGAACAGCTGGAAAAGCACAAACATGGTAAATACAGCCGTTGAAATTTCTGCCGATTCGATACCGAGGAAATTCCATTTCATCTGGGCAAGACATACCAGACAGACAAATACGCCGTTCACGGCAATGCGCGAAAGCATTTCACGGCTGACAATGCTCTCCGTCCTGCCCGTGGGCTTACGGCTCATCAGATCGTCGCGGATAGGTTCCAAGCCCAGCGTGAGCGCAGGCGGGCCGTCCATGATGATATTGATCCACAAAAGGTCAAGCGCCGAAAACGGCGATTCAAATCCTTCCCAGAACATTCCGAAAATAGTACAAAGGAATACGGTTAGGACAGACGCCACATTGACGGTAAGCTGAAACTGAATGAAGCGTTTGAAATTTTCATAAATACCTCTGCCCCATTTGACCGTCGTGACAATGGTCGAAAAGGAATCGTTCAAGAGCACGATATCCGCCGCTTCTTTGGAAACTTCCGTACCCGAAATTCCCATGGCGATCCCGACATCCGCATTTTTCAGAGCGGGCGCATCGTTGATGCCGTCGCCCGTCACCGCGACGACGTTGCCTTTGGACTTGAGTTCTTTCACGACGCGCATTTTCAGAAGCGGCGTACTGCGTGCGATCACGCGGACGCTCGGCAGAACTTTTGAAAATTCTTCATCCGAAAGATTTTCAAGATACGAAGCTTCCACGGCAATATTTCCTTCGCCGAGCAGCCCCAATTCGTCTGCGATCGCTGTCGCTGTAACGATATTGTCGCCCGTGAGCATTTTGACTTCAATACCCGCCGTCTTGCAGGCATGAACGGCGTCTTTAACCTCCGCACGAAGCGGATCCGCAATGCCGACAAATCCGTCAAACTTCATGCCACTTTCGGCGTCTTCGCGCGAAAGCGGGCGCACGCTCGTATCTTTATGCGCAAACGCAAGCACGCGCCGTGCTCGTTTCTGCAATCCCACGATCGCTTCTTCAATCTTCAGACGTTCGGGTTCCGCAACGTCGCAAAGAGCAAGTATCTTTTCGGGACTTCCCTTTGTATAAATCGTGTATCCCGCCCCGTTTTTCACGCACGACGTCATATTTTTCGTGTCCGATGAAAAAGGGAACAGATCGGAAATTTCAGCACTTTCGCGCATATTTTTATAATACGTACCTGCTTTTTCCGCCGCAACGAGCAATGCACCTTCCGTCGGATTTCCCACAAAGCGGACCAAATTCCCCTCCTCATAAAGATCGGCGGTACTATTGAGACAGAAATTGGTGAGCATCACAGGATCTTTGAAATCCTGCACTTCTTTAAATGCACCCTGCGACCAGATATCCGTAACCGTCATGCGGTTTTCGGTGAGCGTTCCCGTCTTGTCCGAACAGATCACATTGATACAGCCGATCGTTTCGCACGCGACCATCTTTTTGACGAGCGCATTCTGTTTTGCCATGCGCGCAATGTTGATCGAAAGACTGATCGCAACGATCGTGGGTAAACCTTCGGGGACTGCCGCAACCATCAGCACAATGGAAGTTATAAATACCGAAGATATGCTTTCAAACGTCGCTTCCCCTTGGACCAGGAAAACGACAAGCTGAATCAAAAAGATAAGAGCCGCAAAGATCCCGCCGATCACGGTGATCGTCTTGCCCAACCGCGCCATTTTCTCTTGCAACGGCGTCTGACCGCCGCCGCCCGTCTGGATCTCGCGCGCGATCAGCCCGAACTGCGTATTGTCTCCGACATCCGTTACAACCATTTTGCCCGTTCCGCCCGTTATGAAACAGCCCGAATAAACCATATTCACACGCTCAGCCACAGGCGTATCCGGATTTTGCAAAACTGCATCCGCATCCTTTTCCACAGGTGCCGATTCTCCCGTCAGCGAAGATTCGTCGCTGGTCAGAGATACGCTTTCCAGCAGTCTGCCGTCCGCCGCGACTTTGTTGCCCGTTTCCAGAAACACGATGTCGCCAACGACCAGTTCCTGCTGCGGCACATACTGCACCACGCCGCCGCGCACTACTTTGATCTCGATCCCGTCTTTGATCTTGTTGAGAGCATCAAATGCTTTGGCACTGCGCCCTTCCATCACGACAGTCAGAATAACCGAAATAATGATCGCGACAAAGATCCCGATGCATTCGTAAACATCAAAATGCCCGCCCTTGGCAGCGCTGACCGAATTGACGGCAATGGTAATGATCCAAGCAAAAAACAACAGGATCAGCATAGGTTCGGTCGAGGCTTCCCAGATGCGGCGCAAAAGCGATTTCCGCCCCGCTTTGGTAAACTCGTTTCTGCCGAACTTTTCCGCATTCTCTCTGACCTTTTCGGGCGTCAGCCCGTTTGCCTTGTCCGCCTGCAACGCCTCAAGCGTTTCTTCGGACGTTTGATTAAAAAATTCCATAGCAATAACCTGCCTGCAAATATTTGTCATGTTTCATAAGCCGCCCCTGTACAATCACTGACAAAGACAGCAAAACGCCGCAAAACAAAACGTCTGCGGCAAACATAAAAAAGCCGCGCACGCCATGCGTACACGGTAAAAAGGACGGAGTTCTCCATATAACCGCAAACGCAATAGCGGATATATGAGTCTTGCCGTTTCAGACAAAGGCCTGCGCCTTGCGGCGCGGGATGAAGACCTTGCCGCGCAATGCGCCGGCTACTCCCTCACAAAATCAATTTATTTTTTTCATTATATCGTTACAAAATTTATTTGTCAACTGCTGGACAGCACTTTTTCGTAATTTTCCGTTCGAAATTTTTTCGAGCATGCTTTGTGTCGGAGTCTACAAATTAGATCGGTTTTCCCGCAACAAATACGAAACGGCGATCCATAAGAAAACTCTCAAAGACAACGGCGTAAGAGTCGTTTCCGCTATGGAGAATATCCCTGATACCCCCGAAGGGATCATTCTTGAAAGTCTTTTGGAGGGGTATGACTGCGCACAGACCGCCATATGCTTTCTCTGGCAATTCAAAGGGAAACTCGTATCCGAAATCTACGGAGACACTGCAAGACGTAAAAACGTGACCATAAAACACGCTTGCTACAATATCGTTGACTCTTACATTGTCAAATACAGAAGAAAGATCTCAAGAACAAAAGAAATAGATTTTTCCGATTACAAAGCGCATCCGGTTGATCCGATCAACTGCTTTGAGGCCAAACAAACCGATTACAGCAAGGCGGATGCCATTCTTGCCGCCATGAATCTGACCGAAGCCGAACTGGAGACGCTCAACTGCTATCTCAACGGTATGACCCAATCCGAAGCCGCTTTAGCTCTCGGAATCACGATTTTCGGTGTTAAATACAGAAAACTGCGTATCAGACAGAAGTATCAGATGTATATCGGCACCTGACTAGCCGATATATACATTTCCCTGTAAAATGTTCATTATTTTACTCGAAATCACCTGATTTTGCCTTAAAAAATGGGGCGGATTAGGTTGGGAGCGCTGACCCGCTTGCGAATCGCCCCGCGCATTCCGCCGCGCAGCCTTCCGATTTTTATGCCGTTTACTTTTCCGTTCGATGTTCCGTTTTTACTGCTTTTCGTTTTTGTCCGTTTCCGCCTTGATCTCCAACGCAGGCTTATCGCTCGCGTTCAGCGGTGATACGACCTTTACACCTGTCGTTTTCTCGTATTCTTCCCTTGCAGTATTTTCTACTTTGCCGCCGCGTATGGCAACGTCTTTGCTCTCATCGAAACCTTCCGGCTGTTCCTGCCTGGAAAGCGTAGTCGTCGTGACCTCAGCAAGCATATTCAAAACAAGCTCTATATTCGTCATATTGTCGCGCAAGTTCTCTTTTTTCAATCCTTTCAGCGACTTATATTCTTGAACAGTTAATCCGCTCCATGCTTTCGTCATCTCGTTGGTGAGGATAGCATAGTCCTTATCCCGCTCTATGCCGCGCGCTTTCCACTCGTCCGTAAGCTCCTTGCGCATCTCTATCGTCTGCAATCGCTGGTTGATCCAGCCTTCCGTATATCCTTTAGCGCGATAAAAATCCGCCCCGCGCATGATCGCTTTTTCCGGATCGGCTATCTCGTCGAGGCGCTCGCTTCCCACCTGCGCCAGCCACATTTTGAAAGGCTCTGCTTTTGGAGACGGAATCGACTGTACAAGCCGCAACACACCTTTGGTGTCAAGGCAATCCGTCTTATAATATTTCCCGTCGGCGGACTGCATTTTCAGTTGACTACAATTTGTAGCCAACTCACTGCCCTCTGCTTTTAACCGTGTTTTTAGCACAGACCAATATTTGCGCGGATTTGCGCTATCCGTTAAAACAGCCACCACGTCTATTACAGAGAAATACCATTCCTCTTCCTCGGCATTCCACAATGTCCGAACTTGCCTGTTCTCAATTACTTTGATTTTATTTTCCATGTCGCACCTCGCT
>CATYEP010000036.1 GCA_958405585.1 uncultured Eubacteriales bacterium | reverse complement strand
CTATCGGCGCGGGAAGCAATTTTATATATTCTCTCTGCGTTTGTTCGACCGAACGCGCCGTATCAAAACTGTGTCGGGCAAAAATGTAATCGTTGAGGCCGTAGGCCCAGTTTGAATAGAGCCCGAACGTCAGATTGACAATGCGCTTGACCCCCGCACGCCGATAAGAAATAAGATCTTGCGCAATCGTTTCCCCAAGCGCCGTCAAACATTTTGAAAAAAGTATGGGATCCGAATAGTATTCAAACACTTCCACGCGGTCGCCGAATACCTTTGCCGCTTCTTTGAGCAACCCGTAATAATAACGATTGCAATCACACCCGTTCTCCAAACAATGTGCATAACATCGCTCTCGCGGGGCAAAGACGCCGATCGTGTTCGGAATATCCGCATGTATTTGCCCTACATTCTCCAAAGTATCATGGTAAAGGAGAATATCTATTTCCAGATCAGGAAAATCTTCGGCAAGCGTTTCATAAACTTTACGTATGATGCGCTCTTGTTGATCCAAAGGACTCAGCCCTCTGCATGCATCGCACGTGCACCAACTTCCTTCCACCACGTCGTCAAACCAAAGATGCAGCACATCGATCCCTTTCGCTGTTGCCATGAACCGACGTATCCCTTCGCAAAACAGCCGCATTGCCTCCGGATTGCTCGTGCAAAAATTTCCGCGCGGAGTACGCACACCGTTGCGCTCAATGAAATATTCCGGATGCGAATCGAATAAGGATCGGTCTACGTAATTCTGCGCCAAATGACCTCCGTACTCTACCCGCAATCCCCGCCGTTTGACCTGTTCGATCACTTCCGCATTTTGCCGCGGCATGGTTTCGGTCATCCCTTGATGCAAAAAAATGGTGTTTATTCCCCATTTTGCATATATGTCAAAAATTTTTTCCGCCTCACGTACCCAATCCTCCGAATTATACCCGCAAGAATGCGCTATCCCCCGGATCTCATAGTCAGGATTAAAAATACCTTCGTCTGCTTTCACCAACGCAACCGGCATCGGCTCCGTATGCACCACGCCCGCCGTCAAAAGAAATTGACAGCCGTTCTCTTCCAGTAAGTGATACACACCGAAAAGAACGCCGCGCGGCTGCAACGAACCGATCACAACCGCATCTTCGTACACCCGTATCCCATACCCGTCGTACCTGAGTTTACCCCCCAAGCCGTGCGCCTCCAAAAACTGCGGCGAACATCCCAAGATAATTTTCTCTGCCGGTACGGCACTGCTCAATATATATCTCTTCAGTTCCTCTGCCGCAAAGGCCAAAACGGCATCCTCTTCATATTCAATTCGAATGTTGCTTACTTTTTTCATATGGCTAATTTTTTCTAAGTTAGTTTTTATGAATTAATTCTAACATAGAAAAAATTGGTTGTCAACCTTTTATGAAAAATTTTAAGCGATCAATTTCTCTTTGCAACGGCCCAAAGAACCGACTCCGCGCAATAATGAAACATACTGGCCCGAAATTCCTCTTCCCCATCGCAACAGGACAGGAAAAAGCTGATATTCATGCCGCTTTGGTTCGCATATTCTTCCACTTTGCGCAGATAACGTAAGCCAAAGCGGAAATTACGTTTAAGAACGATCACATTGGAAAAATCGATCACATAGCAAAGACTTGCGATCACCGCAGCGGTAATTCGTGCGCACGAATCCAGTATTTTGTTACAAAGCGGATCCCCGTTCTCATAACCGAAAACGACATCTTCTATACGAAGAGAGTCGACTCGGTCGGCTATGCAACAAGGCGTACCTGCACGGATTTCCTTTGCCGCCTCTTCACAAATATGATGGTACGAAGTGATCCGATAAAACAGATTTTCTTTTTCGTCAAAACATGAGCCGTGCAGACAATCCAGATTGAACATTCCGATCTCGCTGCCCCTGCCGCGGCTGCCCTCGTAGAGTTCCCCTTTCATAAAAAGAGCGGACCCGATGCCTTCCCCTAATTGTATCATGAGAGTGTCCTGGATCCGCGGCCCGAGAGCAGCGGATTGTTTTTCCGCAAGCAAGGCAAATTTCAAGTCATTTTTTATGCAGGTTTCTACGCCGAACGCTTCTTCAAAATAGGCTTTTATGCTCATGTTTCCGTGCAGGCGAAAAGACGGGGCATACACAAGGCGCCCCTCTTTGCTGTCAACGATCCCCGGTGCCGCCACACAAACTTTCAAAAGTTTCATCTGATTGGCTGAAAGCCATTCTTTCACTTCTTTAACAAGAAGTTCAAACGTGCGGGGAGTAAACATGGAATGCAAGTATTCGTTTTGCTCCGCATGTAAAGTTCCGGTATACAGAGTTTTCCCCGACAGAGAACAAAGATAAAATTTCTTGGAATAGGAAAAATTAATTAAACATACCACCCCGCAGCGATCGTTGATCCGGATCAGATAAGGATGACGCCCTACGGAATTAAATGTCATATTTTCTTTGCACAGTATCCCTTCGCCAACCATTTCTTCGACAATTGTCACCGTCCCGGTATTGCTGAGTTTGATTTCGTGAGCAAGCTCCAGCATGGTCATGCTTTTCGATGAAAGCACCCGCAATACCGCCGCACGGTTTTTGTGTCTCAACGAAATTAAATTTTCCCCTTTGATTTTCATGTCCGCGCTCCTCCCTCTTTCAGAATATGATAATAATATACCGGAACGGCGCTCCACCCGTGACAGAGACTGCCTGCTCCCGAAAAATCGTCTTCCCCCAAAATTGTTTCCCAAAAACTGGTTGCCCCTCTTTGCAACATATATCCATACTTTTCGTCAATGTCCGAAAGTATGTAGTCCCGATACTTCTTCGGGTTGACTTTCAGCAGCGCATCATAATAAAACACCCGCATTGAAAGCGTCGTATCTTGTAATTCTTTGTCCGAAACGATCCGCTCACAAATCATATCCGCTTTTTCTCCCGCGCACCCGGTCAGAACAGCCAATGCATTGCTAAGTTTTCCGAAATGCTCTGCCTGTCCGATATAGGTGCGAAAAAGTTTTTTGTTTTCGTCAAAAAAAACTTCAAACACCCTTCTTTGAAGGTCCTCTATTTCTCTCGCATAGGATTTGTGTATGCCTGTCATCTCAAAAATCTCGTCCAGATTCTGCAAGCCGAGGATCAAAAAGCAATTCAGAGGCAAATCGTAACTCTCAATAAATTTTTCCGGCGGAGGAATGAGTTCCTCTTCGTCGAATATGCCATCCATCCCGGGATTCCATTCATAAAAATTCCAGTATCCCTGCATCGCCGTTATTAAACCGTTTTGTCTGCGCCTCTTTAAAAAAACCTCCGCGATCCCTTCCAGCAACTGCAAATTGCTCCTTAAAAGGCTCAGGTCTCCTGAATACTTCGCATATTCACGCATTTGCAACAGGTAAATCAAACTGAAAAACGGGATCGGTACATCCGTGCCGGCCGGAAAACAAAGCGGCAGCAATCCGTCCGGCTTTTGCGCCTTGCTCATGAGCAGCAAGCAAGATCGGGCAAAAACCGTCTCGCCGAACGCATAGTATCCGCATAGCATCTGATTGCGGCTGTCCATACAATACAACGCCTGTTCCCGCCAAGGACAATCCTCATAATGCTCATGCATGCACAATTCGAGCGTCCTCACGCTCGTATCGTATATGCGTTGCCTTAATTGCGTCCCCGCAACATACGGCACCTTATTCAGCGGATACATTACCTCCCTGATCCCGATTTCCGATATTTCTACGGCTGCATCGCATACAATCTGTAAATAACGACAGCCCAACCGACGAAACGGATTTAAATAATGAAACGTCGTACCGCTTCCCATAATTTCGACGGAAAAATCTCTGCTCCCGATACGGCGGCGCACCTCGCCGTCTTTCAGATGCTCCCCATAGCAAATTGTCACTTTTTCCCCTTTCGGCGCACAAAATACAATTTCAAGAAGCCCGACTCTTTCACATCCCAAATCATAGATGCGCTTCTTTGCATCCACCAGCCGTCCCGGCAGAAACGGCCGAAGCAGACACTTTCGGTTGGGTCTCGCATACAGCGTCCGAGCCATCCCCGTCACTTCTTCCGCCGCCTCCCAGCCCTCTAAGCCTGTTACTTCTTGCGGAAACTTGTCCGCTTTTGATGCGTCGTACCGATAACTGTATCCGAGTTGACCTGTAATGACCTTGCAAAGCCCGTTTGCATAATCCGGCGCAATTTGACAGAGCACGCCGGGTTTGCTTACACACAGTATTTTTTCATCTTCCCGCACTTCATAAATCAGGCCCGCGTTTCCCTTGACAGAGGTGGAAAAATTTTCCCCGTAATACCAAACCAATACCGCAAGGCGGTTTTCTCCCTCTTGCACATATTCCGACAAATCGATCTCATCGTATACCTTGTAATGCGGATAATCGGCATACTGCCCGAAACTTGCAAGGTTTCCGTTCACATACAGTGCATAATTGCTGTCACAAGATATTCGGATGCGTACCTTACGGCCGAATGTACGGAACGAATCAATAAACCGACAGTATTGATCCTTCCCTTTTGCATCTTTTTTCCATATCCATTTTGCCGTATTAAATATTTTTGTCATGGTTTTCCCCAAACGATTCTTCCAAAATATTCGTTTTCAGTAATGATTTATCGCGCATCCTGAAACTTTGAAATTCACTCGGCCTTAACTGTATTTGCGCGGATATCCCGAACATTTCTGAGATGATTTCCGCTTTTTCCGTCTTTCTTCCTCCGTTGAACAGCCGAAGAATGATCCCGTCGCCGTCTTCCGCTCTCTTACAGCACGTCAGCACGATCCTCGGATTGGTCAGACGCAAAAATTCTTTCTCTTCGCTTTTTCCCGTTCCGGTCGGGAAAAAATTCATAAGCACCGGAGGCTGATGCAATACCATCGATTCATTCTCCACATTCTCCCAACGCGTCTCCGCGTCGGACGAACATAAAACAAATCGAAACGCACGCTCCCCCTGGTCAATTCTCGGTGTATACCGATCGTCCGGCAATATCTCACGATCTTCAAACGGATGGCCTGTATATGCGGCCGACTGAACCAATGATGTCCTGACAGATGAACCGTCACACTGCGAGCCATAATTGCCAAAGTTGATCAAACTGAACGCCCGATCTCCATCCGTGAGCATCACCCAATCCTGTGCAACCGTCTCCGTATCGTCCGTCGAAAGATCGTTTACCCCATAACACGTTTTTCCATAATACTTCCCGCCCTGCATAAAGGTATGAAAAGCTAATTTGATCGCCTTATCTTTTTCCTGATTATACAGCCTTAGCCGCAATTCCAAATCCCTTCCGTGCCGATCCATCCTATAACGCACCACAAGCGCTGACTTATTGTAAGTAAAAAAAGCCTCGACTATCTTCCGCACCGGTCCGCTTTCCACGATACGGACAGGACTCAATTCAGAAACCGCCAATCCCGCAAAAGCGGCGCTCTCTTTCGGCGTCATTAAACGAAAAACACCGATCTTGTGATTTGTCTCATTATACCGAAATCCCCAAGGATCGCAACTCGCCTGAAAGATCTCCGCTTCACAGCTTCGTTCCTTTAAGACAGGTTCTCCGTCAACTTCGAACATGCGGAGCAGCCCCGTCGAACAATCGATCACGGCACGGCAATTTCTGCCTTCAAGAACGATCTCCCGAGGCGCCTGTGTTTTTTTCTTTTCCGCAACAGCCTTCAATTCCGTGAAAATAGAATAACGCTGCATGGAAAAAGGCTTCAATTCTGCTTCGAAAACCACTTTTTTGCGCCAATCTATCGGAATATTCGAATCTTCCTTTTCGGTTTGGCTGGGGATCTCTTTTCCGGAGTCCGCCTCAATGACCTTGGGAACCCAATGCATCGTCAGGCTGTGATTTTGATCGGCCAACATAAATTCCGCTTCGATCGTAACACGAACTCGGGTCGGATGCGGGTTATATACAAACAGCGGATATTCCCCCTCCGCAGCCTTACGCGCTCCCGCCGCAAGCCGAAAAAATGCCCGTAATCTGACTTTGGATAATTCCGTGACCCCATGATTCAGCTGTTCCAACGCCACCTCTTCCGCTGCGGCAACACACGTACCCGGCAATACGTCATGAAATTCGGAAAACAACAGATCGCGCTGCGCAGCTTTTAACTCTCTTTCCGGATATTCCATTCCGAGAGCGGCCGCATGAGAACACATTTTTTCCGCTGCAAACAACTCATTTTCCAACCGCATATGCTGTTGTTTGATCCTGATCTGCGATGTGTAACACCCTTGCAGAACAGGATTAAGCCCCTCTTCGAAAGAGGGCAGACTGCTTCGGTGCGCTTCCAGCTCATCAAAATATTCTGAAAGTGCAGCATGACGTATTTTGATTTGCGGATGCGCACGCATAAGCGCGTTCAGCTCCCGCAAGTCCTTGCGGGACGGCCCTCCCCCATGATTTCCTACACCCCATAAAAACATGGCGTATTCACACGGCGAAAAATATTCCAAAAGCGGCTCTATCCGTTCTCTGGCATGCCCCATCCACGTATTGTACCCGTCCACGGCACGATGCAACAGAATTTCACTTCCGTTGAAACCTTTCCATATAAAATCGCGATGTATCAATTCTTTGGGCGGCCTACAACATACATACCCCCGATAACCGCAATCGGCCAAAATCTGCACCAATCCGCGGCTGTGCCCAAAAGAATCAAAATTCACCGCATCAACAGGCTCCACACCGAATTTCTCCCGAAAATACCTCCTGCCTTCCAAAATCTGCCGCGCAATGCTCTCTCCCGACGGCATGTTACAGTCCGGTTGCAAAAACCATCCCCCCATAATATGCCATTTCCCTCGCTTGACCAGTTTTTGAATCCGTATAAATAGGTCGGGAGCATATTCTTCTACCCATTGATAAAGCAATGCCTCATTGTGATTGAAAATAAACCCTTCAAACTCCGGATCTTCCAAAAAATCCGCAGCCGCCGAAAACGTGGTCACTGCAACGCCTGCCCCCTCTTCCCACTGCCATTGCCATACCGGATCAATGTGCGCATTGCATATTAAATAAAAACGTTTCATACTCTTCGATTGTTTCCCTCACTCAGCGCATCATCTAATTACCGTAATTTTACGTACAACGGTAATTTTTACGATTTTAGTAATAATATTCATTCTATCATATCTTTGAATATGTGTCAACCGAAGTATAAAATTTAGCGATTTTAATCTCGGACGGTAAAATTCTGAATGCAGCCGATTCCCCTTCAAAATTTTTTCTTTCGGCCAAAACCGATGCCAACCCTTTTGAATCGGCCCGCCGTATTATCTCTTTTGAATTTTGCGCAGCACAGGAATCTTTGCGCAGCCGTTCGTATAAACTTTTTTCTCTCAACGGGATCATCCGCCGCAAACACAGAGGACCCCGCGCCAAAATGCGAGGGGTCCTCTGTGTTTGTCATGTCCTGAAAAGATCGATCATGATAAAAGAAACGATGCAATTTTTTACTATGCGATTATCCTTTAACTTATCTCAAAAAAACGGGAATTGTGCGCACCTAACGTTATTTCCAGGCAATGGTCACGCCAGACATATTCCGTATCGATGCTGCACGGAAACCCGACTTTTACAATCTCTTCTCCTTTGCCCTCTTCTATCGGGATGCAAATCGTTTTCTTTTCGTCCGAAGTGTTCCATACCGCCAAATAAAGTTTTTCTTCCGTGCGAAACCCCGCGGCTACTTCGCTTTGTCCGAATGACGCAAATCCCAAAGGCCAGACGGGGATCCCCTTCTTTTTATCCTCCGCTATCTTTCGGTAATAACCGATCCCCTCTTTTACCAATTCCTTTTGACGTTCGGTCAGAAATTTCAGATACGACGCAAGGTGAAGTCTTCCCAACAGCGCGTTCACCATATTGGAAACGACACATTCGTCGCTTACCCTTTTCTGCACAAACTCTTCGGAATACGGCAACTCACAGCAACATACCTTAGCGTCGTGTAAAGCTGCTGGCGGACGGCCGCTTCATCGGGCATCCGCGTACCGGCAAATTCTCCCGACTGCACCGCCATATGCGTATGCGCCCCGTGCAATTTGCCGTATTTGGCTACGATCTCCAAATTCGACAGCCACCCGGCCCTTATGCCCTTCGGCTGGAAAGGATAAAAATCTACCGCCAGCCACTTCGTGCCGGATACTTTATCCAAAACCTCCTCTGCGGAACTCTCGCAAAAAATCCGCCGAGGATTGCACGAAAACCGCGTCAAAGGATACTATTCAGGAGGCATCCTTCCTTACGGATATTATGTAGAAAAGAAAAAAGTTTATATCAAAGAAGACGAGGCTACGATTGTTAGACAAATCTTTCAATACTACGCCCAAGGGATTACCGTAAAAGGGATCCTGCAAAACCTTGCGGGAAAAGGCATTACCTATAAAGGAAGACCTTTTGCAATGAACACTGTCTACCAAATGCTGCGCCTTGAAAAATACATCGGTATCTGCAGATACGATGAAGGCGTCTATGATAATATTTTTCCCGCAATCGTTCCGAAACAGTTGTTTGACGACGTAAAAGCGATTCTGGCAAAAAACAAAATTGGTTCCAGAAGCGTTCGGACTGATTTCCTTTTGAAAGGAAAACTCATTTGCGGACTTTGCGGCAAAAATATGCACGGTGAGAGCGGCACCTCTCATACGGGGAAAATCTCACATTATTATAAATGTATGGCAAGAAAACGCGACAAATCCTGTACGAAATCTACCCTCCCGAAAGATAAATTTGACAAATTGATCCTCGATGTTACGATACAGCTTTTGTCGGATCAAGACCAGCTCAACAGGATTGCAGACGGCATTATGCGCGCATACGAAAAGAAAATGAAAGATACGAGTGTTTTATCTCTTTTGGAAAATGAACGCAAAGAAACACGCCGCGCTTTGGAAAATATCATGAAAACCATTGAAAGCGGCATTTTCAATACGACCACACAAACGCGCATGAATGAATTGGAAAAGCAGCTGACCGATATAGAAGATAAAATAGAACTGGAAAAATACAACGAACAGAAAATCCTTACAAAAGAAAAAGTGATGGCGTACCTTACAAACGCGATTCTGAAAAAGCCGAAAACGCTCATCCATACGCTTATCCAAAAAATCATTGTCTACGAAGACAAAGTCGAAATCTTTTACAATTACACGGACGAAACAAATCCCGGGGACAATAGTCCTCGGGATCTTTCTTATTGGCTTGGTTCGGATAGTTCCGTTATACTGGGAAGTAGTACAACAAATCCGAACCAAAATGAAAAGAACTACCCGAAAGGTTCGGATAGTTCCGTTATGGTGGAGATAAACGGACTCGAACCGTCCACCTCTTGAATGCCATTCAAGCGCTCTACCAGATGAGCTATATCCCCGTTATTTTGTTTAATTCTTGCCGAAAATAAAAATCCGGCGCGCAAACCAACGCTTGCGCGCCGTAATTTTTTTTCTTACTCTTCCGGCTTGATCGCGCCGACAGGGCATCCGTCTTCACACGCGCCGCAATCGATGCACACGTCCGGATCGATCTGGTACTGCGTATCTCCCTGCGAAATCGCGTTTACGGGACAAGTCTCCGCGCATGCACCGCAGCTGATGCATTCTTCCGAAATTTTATGTGCCATTGTTTCCTACCTCCAAATAATCTCTAACGTTTCCGTTTTTTTTATTATACCATAACTTCCGCGTTTCGTAAAGTCTCCGCACAAAAAAATTTTAAATTTTTTCTCGCGCTCCCTTTCCGTCCCGCAAAAGCATCAAGCGTCAATCTTCAAGATCCTTCAGCTCCGCATCTACCTTGTCTTCCCTTTCCTCTCTTTCATCCTTCCTGTTCTTGAAACGGATATTCTCCAGAGGAAAATCTTTGTAAACCAGGCTTCCGTCCTTTTCGATCTTTACCCGTACCGTCATCTTCAGCATATTCTCCGATACCACCGTTCCGCGTCCGTCCGGCGTGGAAACCTCCGCCCCGACCTTCGGCATCTTTTTGTATGCCTCGCTGTAATAGTCGTTTTCATAGCTCAGGCAGCACATCAGCCTTCCGCAAAGCCCGCTGATCTTGCCCGGATTCAGCGAAAGCCCCTGCACTTTTGCCATCTTTATGGACACTTTGCGGAAATCAGACATCGCACCCGCACAACAGCATTCTCTGCCGCACGGTGCGATCCCGCCCAAAAGCCGCGTCTCGTCGCGGATCCCCACCTGCCGCAATCCGATGCGGATATGGAACGCCGCCGCCAGATCTTTGACCAGCTCGCGGAAATCCACGCGCCCGTCCGCCGCAAAATAAAAAATGACCTTATTTCCGTCGAACGCAAACTCGCAGTCAATGAGTTTCATGTCCAGCTTATGTTTTTCGATCTTCTCCTGCGCGATCTTCATCGCCTGCGGCTTGCGCTCCAGATTGCGCTTCACCTGCTCACGGTCTTTATCCGTCGCTATACGCAGAATGGGTTTGAGCGGCTGGATCACTTCCGATTCCTCCACTTCCTTCGGCGGAAACGCAACGTACGCAAATTCCGTACTCTTGCTCGTCTCCACGACCACCTGCATTCCCTCTTCATATGTTTCGTTTTCTCTCGGCGCAAAATAATAAATCTTTCCGCCGTCTTTGAATTTGACCCCGATTACTTTCATCGTCCCTCCAAAATTCCGACAAACAACTCTTCCAGACTCATGGAAACGTTGGCGTTGAACTTCAAATATTTTTCCGTCTGCGTGATTTTTTCCTGTGCGCGGACAAGTCCCGCCGCGCTGTAACGTCCCGCGATCCGCCGCAGCGTCTGTGCGTCCGTCGCCGTAAGCGGCGCCGCGCCGCCCGTCTTGAGAACCAGCGCGTCCCGCAGGATCAGCCGCATCGCCGACAAAAGCCTCGCCGCTTCCTGTCTGTCCGTAACCTTGCGAGCTTCCGCGGGGATCGCCGCAGGCGAAAGCACCGACAAAAGCCTCGCCGCTTCCTGCCCCGACGCATCCGGCGCCTGCGCCAGTTCGTCCGCTTTGCTCAAAATCCCGCCCGATACCGCCGCGATCTCTTTCGCGTCCGTACGGTGCGGATATTTCTCCCGCAGATACCTCTCCGTTTCTTCTTCCGTAAATCCCGCAAGATCCAGCCGCTTCGTTCGCGACTTCACCGTCGTCAATACGGGGAACTCACTCGTTGCCCCCAGCAAAAAATATACGTTTTCCGGCGGTTCTTCCAAAACTTTTAAAAGTTTGTTCTGCGCCGACGCCAGCATATCCTGCACATTGTCCAGTACAAATACCTTTTTTGTCCCTTCCACCGGCTTGATATACACGTCATCCAGCATAGCACGCACTTCCGCCACGCCAGCCTTTTCTCCTTCCGACGGAAAAATACGGCAGTCGCTGTACTGCTCCTGCGCGATCAGCCGCGCCGCACGCGCGTCCGCTCCCAACAAAACCGCCGCAAGCTCTTTCAGCCAGCCCCGCAGATTCTTTGCGTCCGGACTCACCAAAAGATAGGCGTGCGAAAGCCGCCCCGCCTGCGCGTCACCTTCCACGATCTTATACGCTTTACTGCTCTCAAAAAGCTGCATCGCTTCACCCCCGACGCCGAAACGCGCTTACGTGCGACCGTTTTTGCGCCGCACTGTCACTCGATAAATCCCTTTTCCGTAAGCAGGGCGCGGATCTTCGCCTGCGTTTCCTGCTTCTCGCCCGAACAGTCCACCGCCGCCAGCTTCCCCGGAAACTCGTTCAAAAGCTCTTTGTACGTCTCGTACACTTTGCAATGAAATGCTGCCCCCGCCTGCTCGATGCGGTCGTCCTTATCCGCGCCGTGCTTGCGCTCAAACGCGCGCGCCGGCGGCAGATCCAGAAACAAGGTGATGTCCGGCATATAATTTTCCGCCGCGTAACTGTTGATCTCCAACAAAAACTTGCGGCTCAGCCCTCTGCCGCCGCCCTGGTACGCCAGCGAAGAAAAAATATAACGGTCGCAGAGCACCGTTTCGCCCCGCTCCAGCGCAGGGATCACCGTGTCTGCCAGGTGCTGCACGCGCGCCGCCGCATACAACAGCGCTTCGCACTCGTCCGTCATCGACGTGAACTTTCCGTTAAGAATGATCTTGCGGATCGCTTCCGAAATCTCTCCGCCGCCCGGCTCGCGCGTGATGATGTGCGCAATCCCCCGCTCCGTAAGATATTCCGACAACAAACGCATCTGCGTCGACTTTCCGACCCCTTCACATCCTTCAAATGCAATAAATCTGCCTTTATTTTTCATATACGTATGCCCGTTTTTTCGTTAAATCTCTGTTTCGTCCTGCGGCGATCTTTTCGGCCGCGCCTCTCCGCTTACAGTTCCCGCGCCATTCCCTGCAATTTCTGCCGCACGTTCTGCGATTTTTTATTCCCTGCCGCCGATCTTTGTAACCGCGATCTTTTTATCTTTCAACCCGAAAGTATGCGGCGCATCCGTAAGCGCCTGCACCGCCTGCGGCGTGATCTGCTCTCCTGCGATGACGATCGGGTAACAGGGCGGCGTGATGCCCGCGTTGCGCGCGGCGATCCTGCCTGCCGACTCCCCGACGGGAATGTATTCATACGCGAGCGTATGCGCCGTGAGATAGCTGAACTTTTTGATGCCCGAAACATATTTCTGCTGCGGGACACTGCCGCCGCGGAATTGTTTCATGCGCCACACGGAACAGACCGCGCGTTCCAGTCTGGAAAGCGCCGACACGCGCGTGAGCGGCGAAAAATAAAACAAGACGTACCTTCCGTCTTCCAGTTCCGCAAAGATGCCGCGGCGCTCCAGCTCTTCCGCCGCAGCCTGCGCGCGGATCCCCGCCCCGCCGAAATCCACCGCCAGAACCAGCGTGCGGCTGTCTTCATAAAAGCGCACGCCGCGCTTTTTCAGCCGCGCCTTGATAAACGCAAACTGTCGGCGGAATGCGTCGATCAGCGCCGCGCCCTGCTCCTGCATGAACTTCACGCCGTATTCCACGGACGCCATGATCGGATACGACGGGCTTGTCGTGCGGAACAGATCCAGCCCTTCCGCAATGCTCTCCTCCAGCTCCTCGTCGTTTACATTCAAAACCGCGCCCTGCGTCAGCGTCGGCAGCGTCTTGTGCGCGCCGTCCACCCACGCCTGGGCAAAATTTCCCGCATATGCCGCCTTTTCATCCGCGTCGAAACGCATATAGGCTCCGTGCGCGCCGTCGGCAAACAGCAATTTTCCGTACCGGCCGCATACCTTGCGGATACCCGAAAGATCCGCCACGTTCCCGAAATAATCGGGCGACGTGATCAGTACGCCGCACAGATTCGTCTCCTTTTTAAATGCCTCTTCCACGTCCGATGCCGTCGGAGGCAACAGGATCCCGTCCCGCTCGTTGTTCTTCAGAAGATACGGTTCGATCCCCAGCACCCTGCACGCATTGTACACGCTCTTGTGCGAATTGCGCGCGATCGCGATCTTCCCGCCCTGCTTCTTCGCCGCATACAGCATCGCATAAACGCCCGCCGTCGATCCGTCCGTCAGAAGATGGCTCCGCTTTGCTCCCAGAATCTGAGCAATATCCGCTTCCGCTTCCCGGATCACTCCGTCCGCATTTTCCAGACAGTCCGAAAACGACAGCTCCGTAATGTCCAGCGGCGCATCCTTGAACAGCGGAAACAGCTTCTTTTCCGCTTTGTGCCCCGGCATGTGCAGCCGCAACGGTCTGCGGCTCTTGTAATTTTTCATTGCGCCGTATATATGCAGCTTCATCTTATCTCCTTCGCGAAAAAGCGGTTTCGCCCGCCGCAATTTTTTGCGGCGGGCTTGTCCTTTTTATGCCTCTTTTTTGTCAAATTTTTCCACAAGATACGTCAAGAAGGTGAACGGCTCGTAACGCATGTCCTCTTCGCCATCACTTCCGCCATTCAGCACGACCATGCACATCTTGTCCGATACATACGTTCCTGCCGTCACTCCGTCGATCTCCCCTTCTTCCGCAGGCCTGCTCACAAATTTCGTCAGATCTTCCAGATTGCTCAGATCAAATGCGTACGTCCAGTTCAGCGTCACTTCCGTTCCGTTTTCATCCTGCCCCGTGATCGTCGTCTTGCGAAGCTCGATCGGATCGTCCGTACTGTCGTTGCTCACCCATTCCAGAACCTGGCAATAGGAATCGCGCAGCGCTTCCAGACGCTCATACTCTTTCTCCAAAGCCTCCAGCCTCTGCGCTTCGTTTTTGTAACGCTTGTCGCCCTTGATCCGCGCACGGAAATTCGTTTCCGCCGCCGCTTTGTCCAGCGTTCCCTCCGCAAAATCCGCCGCTCCGGACGCATCTTTGAAGAATTTCCCGAGATATTCCTCGCACTGTGTGAAATAATTCTTGTTGTAGACGACCTTTCCGCCTTCCTCGTACCCGTTCTCGCCCAGCCAGATCGCATTCGAACGATAACTCGACAGAAAATCCGTCAATCCCGCATACGTCACAGTCCCGTCATCCGCCGTAGTCGAAGCAAGATCGGGTACAAACATCACATCGCCCTGCCCCGCCGAAAAATGCGCCTGCAAGATCATGTCTTCATACCCGTCCTGATTCAGCGAGTACGTAGAAAAATCCAAAACATCGTTTGAAAGCGCTTTGCTTGCGTGCATATCGTCCAGACTCCCCAGCATAGACGAATCCATCCTGACGTCTACATACGAATAAATTTCAAATTTTTGTCCGTTCGTCGCCCGCGTCGCAAGCATCGTGTACAGCAACGCCCAGATCAGCACCGCCGCAAGACAGATCCCGATGATCTTGATCCAGTCATACGAAAGCAACAGCCCCAGCCGACTCTTGGTGATTTTTGCGTCCATATCGTATATTATGTTCCTTTTTCGCTGTTTTTACGTCCGCCTTACTTGATATCGCGGATCTCTACCTGATAATCAAACCCGTTCGGAGCGTGTACCGTCACTTTGTCCCCCA